>JBEKDW010000102.1:0-7894 GCA_050014155.1 Anaerolineales bacterium | reverse complement strand
TAGGATTGGATTGAGAATTTTTAGCGCTTGAATTCTGCTCATGGTGTCTTCCGTTGAGAAAGTCCTTCCGCAAAAAAAATTATATTCCGGTTTGTCTCTTCCCGATCAGCCCGAACGGGGATCGATCGAAGCGTAGACATCGTCGGTTTTCGCCGCCATGATGAAATCGTTGCGGTGCAACCCGCCGATCCGGTGGGTCCACCAGGCGGCCGTCACGCGTCCCCATTCGGTCAGTAGCGCGGGATGATGATCCTCCGCTTCCGCCAGTTCCCCCACCTGAACCGTGAAAGCCAGTGCCGCGGAAAAATTTTTAAAGCGGAATTCCCGCTCTATTTGCATGAGGCCCCCCCGCTCAACGACCTTCCATTCGGGAATCTCGCGCGCAAAATCCCGGATCTCGTCCTCAGACAGTGGGCGATCTTCTTTGTGTACCGGCGTGCAGTGCAGTTGACTAAGCGGGGTCATCGGTCCTCCTTTTCCATTTTTTCGGTAGGCATCATCCGGATTAATATTTTGCCAACATCCCGCTGGCTTGTTTGCCAACGGGTCCGGAGGGATCCAGCCGTAGTGCAGATTCCAACTCCGGTTTGGCTTCCGCGATACGTCCCTCTTCCTGCAGGCACATTCCCAGGTGCAAATGAGTGCCGGCCGAATCGGGATTTTGCTCCAGGGCGCGGAGAAAGAAACGTTCCGCCGTGGAAAGATCGCCTGCCTCGAACCAACCCAGGCCGAGGATATCCAGCGCCCGGTCATTGGTCGGCGCCAGGATCACGGCCTCGCGCGCCGCCGGGATTCCGTTTTCCTCGATATGGTAATCGTTCTCGATGTAAAACCTGGCTAGCGCGATCCAAGCGTCTGCTTCCTTCGGATGGGCAGTCATCGCCTGGATGACCCATCCTTCTGCATCCCCGATGTTGCCGAGCGTAAAATCGACCTGGGCCAATTCGGAAGCGATGTTCCAATCCCCCGGCGTAGCCGCCCAGGCCTGCAATAGCCACCAACGGGCTCCCGTGAGGTTCCCATTGCGATGCATCCACGATCCGTACATCATGCAAGCCAGCGCGGATTTCGGCGCGAGGGCAACCCCGCGGCGATAGGAGTCTTCCGGGTTTTCTCCTGCGCCTTCCTGAGCCGATCCCAGCAGGGCGTAGGCTTCCCCATAATTCGGATTTCGTTCGATCGCCCGGCGCAAGGCTTCCTCCGCGAGCGCCGGCTCTCCCAGGCTAAGCAGTTCCTCGCCGGTCCGGGCAAAAATATATTCCGGAACGCGTAGCGCGATGGCCGACCGGATGACCGTCGCCAACTCCCGTACTTTTTTTTCCAGCGTGGGCGGGGCGGGATTTAAACTGTCCAATAGTTCCAGTGCGCTCCCCGGATCACGCGCAGCCCGGATCAAAGCCAGCGTATACGTAGCTTCTGAATCGTCGCCGTGGCGAACAAGCCAGCGTCCAATTGCATCTTCCGCCTTTGTCCATTGGCGGGTCTGGACGTACCCTTTCCACAACCGGTTCAGCGTCCCATCGAGTGTGGGGTCCAGGGCGAGCGCCTGCTCCCATCGGGCGATCGCCTGATCGGATTTGCCGGTTTCCCATAGAGCATTTCCCAAATCCGATTGGAAAACAGGATCCTGCTGCCGGTATGGTTCAGCCAGGCTGAGGTAGCATAGCGCCGCCGGAAAGTCCGAGCGGGCAAGCAATTCACGGCCGGCAGCCACGGCGAAATCCGATTCGCGGGGAAACCACAAAACAGCCCAGGAAGCCGCCGGAGGAGAATCGGCCGGGCAAGCGGGACGAAACGACACGGCTCCCTGTACGGTCGACGCCGGGCTCAGCCATAGAAGGACGACGGCGGCGAAGACCAATATTATTTTTCCGAAATATTGAGCGGCCGGATGGTGGATCATTTTAATAATTCCACAGAGACTCCCGGCGCAAAAGGAAAAAGCGGAGGCGCCTAGCGAGTCTGCCGCTATACACTGGTCAATTCCGGCGGGGGAGTCTGGCCGATGGTTCCGTCTACGATCTGGTTCAACTTCTCGATCAGTTCCGGAACCTCGCCTTTTTCCGCCAACGCCGATAATGAGTCGATCGTCCGGTTCAGTTCGTCCGGCTTCCAGATATGGTTTTCCGCAGTCAGCCGGAGAATGTCCGGATGGGTGGTCGGACGCAGGACTGTTTCATCCTCCCAAAGTTGTTCGCTCAGTTTCTCGCCGGGCCGCACGCCGGTAAATACGATCTGGATATCGCGTCCGGGCTCCAACCCCGAGAGGCGGATGAGATCCTCGGCGAGGGAAACGATCCGCACCGGCTTGCCCATGCGCAGGAGCAGGGTTTCTCCTCCTTCTCCCAGGCTCGCCGCCTGAAGCACCAGGTGAACCGCCTCGGGGATGGTCATGAAATATCTTTCCATTTCCGGATGGGTCACTGTCACCGGACCGCCGCGCGCGATCTGCCGTTTGAACACGGGGATCACCGATCCGCGGCTGCCCAGGACATTTCCAAACCGCACCGAGACGTACGATTTACCACTGCGGCGGGCGGCGTCCTGCACGATCATCTCCGCCAGCCGCTTGGTGGCGCCCATGACGCTGGTGGGACGGATGGCCTTGTCGCTCGAGATCAGCACTAGCCGCTCGGCGTTCGCTTCCAACGCCAATTCCACCACGTTGCGCGTACCGACCACGTTATTGGTGAAAGCTTCCTCGACGTTGATCTCCATGAGCGGAACATGCTTGTGGGCCGCGGCGTGAAACACAACCTGGGGCTGGTGGGCGCGGAACACCGATTGCATCCGGGGCCGGTCGCGGATGTCGGCGATGATTGGATGCAGTGCCAAACCGGAATAATCCTCCCCCAGCTCGAGTAGCGCCTCAAAGATGCTGTTCTCCCCGTGCCCCAAGAGGAGGATCTCGCTCGGGCCCCAGCGTGCGATCTGCCGGCACAGTTCGAAGCCGATCGATCCGCCAGCTCCGGTAACCATCACCCGCATCCCGCTCAGCGCGCGTCCGACGGCCTGGTCGGCGGTTTGCGCCGGTGCCCGGCGCAGCAAATCGCTCACTTCCACGTTGCGCAACCGACCGGCGCTCACCCGCCCCCCAATCAACTCGTACAGCCCGGGCATAGTGCGGTAGGGCAGCCTGCCTTTGCGGCATAAGTCCGAAAGTCGCCGGAACACTTCGCCCGACGCCGAGGGCATGGCGATCACCACCTCGTCGACTTCGTGCTCGGCAGCGACCACGAGCACGTTTTTCAAAGCGCCGAGCACCTGTACTCCGTGGATCCGCTGGTGCAGTTTTTCCGGCGCGTCGTCGAGGAACCCAACCGGGATCATGTGCAACTGGGGATTCTTCTGCATCTCGCGGGCCACCAGCGCGCCCGCGTCGCCCGCCCCGGCGATGAGCACGCGCCGTGTGGCTCCGCTACCCGGCAGACGGCGGCGCGCCTGCATCAATTCGGAGAGCATGCGGATGGAGAACCGCAGCCCTCCGACCAGAACCAGGCTCACCAGAGCGTCGATGGTCGGGATCGTCAAGGGAACTCTGGGTTGTGTAATGTAAAACGACAGGAAGTAATATCCCATCATCAGGATTCCGTTGACGGCGATGGCCCCGAGAATGATCAGTGCTTCCTTCATGCTGGCATACGCCCAGAAACGGCGATACAAACCGAAGCGCCAATAGACGAGGGGTTTGACCATCAAGGCCGCCACGATCATCCCCGCCATCGTGGGAAGGTATTGCCTCAGCTGGGCATATGGCAAACGGAGACCGAAGGCGATCGGAACGGACAGAACGGTGATCACCAGATCGGCCGCGAAGAGATATCGGTTGCGAAGCAGCAGGACGGATTTGTTCATGGCGCCTTCGCTCCCGATCCATCACGCTGCCAGCGCAAGGTGGCATCCAACCCTGCGCGGAAATCCGTTTGCGGGGAGAACCCGAGCAACGCGCGGGCGCGCGCAGGCGCGCAGCGCGAATGGCGGATATCGCCCATGCGCGGCGCGCACAGTTCCAACTTCAGTCGCACGCCGCACAAGGCGTCCAGTTCGGAGCGCAAATCCAAGAGGCTGCGCCCCCGGCCGCTGCCGATATTCAGCGCCCGGCCGTCCGCACGATCCGATTCGCACGCAAGGATATTTGCGCGGACCACGTCCCCCACGTAGATGAAATCCCGGGTCTGCCGCCCGTCGCCGTAGATCGTCACGGGCTTGCCGGCGACGGCGCGCGCAATGAAAATCGCGATCACCCCGGAGTACGACGAATGAAAATCCTGCCGCGGACCGAAAACGTTGAAGTACCGCAAACAAACGCAGGGCAATCGATAGGAGTAATAATAGGAAAGAGCGAAGGATTCGCCCGCCAATTTGCTGGCCGCGTAGGGCGAGAGCGGCATCGTCGCCTGCTCCTCCCTGGAGGGAATCGGACCCGCGCCGTAGACCGCGCAGGAGGAGGCCAACACCACTTTGCGAATCCGCTCCTCACGCGCAGCCTGCATCACGTTGAGGGTTCCCCCGACGTTGACGGCGAGTGTTTCCTCCGGGTTCTCGACAGATTGGGTCACCGAAACCAAAGCCGCCTGGTGCAGAACGAAATCCATGCCGGCCATGGCCGTCCGGACCGCATCCCGGTCGCGGATGTCCCCTTCGAGAATCTCCACTCTTCCGGAAACCGCGGAAAGGTTTTCCTTCCGGCCGGTGGAGAAATTATCCAGGATCCGGACCGAATGACCCCGTCCGACCAGACTCTCGGCGAGATGCGATCCGATAAAACCGGCGCCGCCGGTGATCAGATATTTTGACAAGGCGTTCCGCCTCCGCGCGGAAGAACGATATTTTACCGAAACGAGCCCGCTTTACCCAGTCGCCCATTTCCTCCTGTCAGGCTGCGAAAAAGCCGGCCGGAATTAGCGACGATACCGACCCAAAAACCTATCCCCCAAGAAAAATGAATGCAGGCAAACACCCATGGCATCACCGCCGCCAACATTGGGGTCTTGTTCTTCAAGGCTTCCCAAAGAGAAAATCCTGCGCATACCGCGATATAAACCGCGATCTCCGCCCCCAACAGGATCGCAAGCGTTGGGTAGAATATCGATCCGAGCGCTAGAACCGCCAACGATAGGACGAACACCGCCGGGATCACTTGTCGTACGCGCAACGACCGCGGATGGAACGAAATCATCGCCGCCTTCTGGCGCCCGTAGAGGAAATATTGCCCCGCCAGCGAGCGAAGGTCTGCCCGGGCGATATACCGCGAGCGGATGTCCGGGGAGAAAAAAATTCTTCCACCCGCGGCGCGGATTCGAAAAAAGAATTCGTAATCCTCGTTAACCGGAACCTGCTCGTTGAAAAAACCCACCCGGTCGAATACTTCCCGCCGGAAGACGCCGAAGGCAACGGTATCCACGTCCCCCGGCTTGCCGCCCACGCGATACCGGACTCCTCCCGCGGCCAGCGGATTGCCTGCGGCGGCGGCGATCGCCCGGGCGATAATTCCCGCGCCACCGGGTTGGACATCCCACATTCCGCCGACAGCCTCGCATCCGGTCTCCGAAAGTGCGCGTACGGATTGTTCCACGTAATCCGGATCGGGAACGGCATGGGCATCCATCCGGAGAATGATTTCACCCGTCGACGCGCGCACTCCGGCGTTCAGCGCGGACGGAGCGGTGAGCTCCGGGTTGTCGATGATGCGAATCGGGAACTTCGGATGGGTTTCGATGAACTCCCGGACCCGGGCGCGCGTGCCGTCCGCGGAGAATCCGTCGGCGACGATAATCTCCATCCGCTTGCGGGGATAGGTCTGACGATCCAGCGCGTCCAGAACCAGCCCAATGGTGCGCTCCTCGTTCCGACTGGGAATAATGACTGACACGAGAGGTTGTGCATCGATCATCGAGGCCGGGTTTCCAGAAGGGCGGAATATTCCCGCTCGAGCGCTTCGGCGATTCGATTCCATCCATAGCGCTCCACCCACGCCCGCGCAGCCTTACCGATTCGCTTGCGTTCGGCGCCCTGGCGGAGCAAACGGACAACTTCAGCAGCGAACGTCCGATCCGGCGGAGCCAGAAGAATTTCTTCGCCGTTTCGGGCGGGGATGCCCTCGGCGCCCAGGGGCGTGCTCACCACGGCTTTTCCGGAAGCCATCGCCTCGAGGATCTTCAAGCGCATCCCGCCTCCGCTCCGCAGCGGGACGACGACGACCGACCCGCGGTTTAAATAAGGGCGGACATCGTCGACAAACCCGGTTACCGCAATCGAGTGGTCTTCCTCAGGCCATCCCAGAATATCGGTCGGCGGATCCTTGCCCACCACGATCCAGCGGGCGGTCGGTTCTTCTTTACGAATCCGCGGCCAGATCTCCGCCCGGAACCAACGCATCGAATCCACGTTCGGCGGCCAATTCAATGAGGCGATGGAAACCACCGTTCCGGGCTCCTCGCTCATCGGCTGCGGGTGAAACCGTTCCAAGTCCACCCCGGCGGGCGAGACGGCCACTTGCGCATCGGGGGCCATGCGCCGGACCCGCTCGGCGTCTTCCTCAGTGATGGCGAGGCACAGGCTGGCCTGCTCGCAGGCGCGGGCCTCGAATTGGAACATTCGCCGGGCCTGGAGGGCGACGTACCAGCTGAACGGGGGTGCGATGGTTCGCGCATACCGCTCGGCTAATAGAGATTCCACGTTATGCAATCGGAGCACGGCGGGCCGGTTGTGTTGTTGCACCAACCCGAGATAATGCGCCATATGGGTGTTTTCCAACTGGACCAAGTCGAACAATTCCTCCTGGAAGGCCGAACGGATGGCGTCAGACATCGCGCCGGATTTGTATTTGGCAGCCGTGTATGGCAGCGGAGAAAACAGATTTCCGAAAGCCGAGAGGGGATTGGTGGCGGTATCGTGGGGAATCGCTTTCGCCCACATCAAGCCCGCATGGGCGCGAAGCTCATCGGCGGCCTGCGGCGAACCGAACCCCAAGAACGCCGCCTGATGTCCGCGTTCCGTCAGATGCCGGACGAGTTCATAGATGGCGATCCGTCCGCCGTCGGTGGCCGGCCATGGGATTTTCGGAGCGACGAATAAAATCCTCATTCAGGTTGCCTTGCCCCCGGGCGTTTCCTGGGTTGCCCGTTTTCGAACCTGCCAGACGATCCACGCGGCTACCGCGATAACCGCTGCAAAGAGAATCGGCAACGGGCTGTGCAGCTTCCAGGCAATCAATCCCGTCAGAGGAACCCAGAACACCAACCCCAAGTACCACCATTTCCAGCCGAAGACCAGCCCTTCTGCCGCAAGCATCAATGCAAACGGCATAATCATATCCCGGTGCCGGGATTCCCGCGGGATAAGAATCGAGAACACCAGGAAGAGACCGGCGCCGCAAACCACAACCGGCCAAACGTCCCCACGACTTCGGCGGACCGCCTGGAAAAAACCCAAAATAGAAAAGGGGATCATTGCATACCACAGCCACATTCCGGGGAAGGCGATGAAAGATGGATCAAAACCTGACACTCCAGGCAGTGTTCCAGGGAAGATCCAGGCATAGGGCGCCAACGCCGTGGATATCGTGGAAAGGACTAGATAAACGACGAAGCCCGCCGGATGACTGATGATCCAGCCGAGAAACGCGCCAACCGTACCGGTTTCCGGCACATCCGTTGTCTGGAACAGCAGGGATTGGGTGTTCACGGCGACAGACGGCAACGAAAATGAAGCTATCGTCGGCCAAAGGATTACCATGCAGACGGTTGCCGCGGCAAGGAAAGTCAACCAGCGTACCATCCGGCCGGACCGAAGGAACCACACGACGGGCAACGTCGCGCCGGCTACCGCAACCGCCAGACCGGCATAATCAAGGCGGACCGCTCGAACGCCCATCCAGGCCAGGATCAGCACG
>JBEKDW010000101.1:0-7933 GCA_050014155.1 Anaerolineales bacterium | reverse complement strand
CGGCGGCGTAGAGGGGAAACTTTCCATAAGCGACCGCCCAGGGGAAGAGGAACACGATCTCGACGTCGAAGATCAGGAATACCAGCGCGTAGAGGTAATAGGATGCGCGAAATTGAATGTGCGATGGGCCGCGGGTTTCAATTCCGCATTCGTAGGTTTGGGCCTTCACCCGGCCGGGCTTGTGCGGACCGAGCAGCACTCCGGCCAATATGGGGACGAGGGGAAAAAAAATCGACAGGAAGAGGAAGATGCCGATAAACGCCCAGTCGGAAATCATCTGTCATTGTTCCGGAAGGAGTTGGGCGGAATGGTAGCAGGTGTCGGAGGAAATGTCAAAGCGGCGACGGCATGTGCGTGGTGGAAAGTCGATATAATGGAAACAGCAATGCAGCCTTTTTATGTCATTCCGAGGGGTCTTTAGACCCCGAGGAATCGGTAACGCGACCAGGTTGTAGCGGGCGCATTGAGAAGGAGTCACCGATTCCTCGCCCCGCTAACGCGGGGCTCGGAATGATACCTTTAAGTTTGCCTTCGCACGGTGTCATCCCGAGTGGTCTTCAGGCCTCGAGGGATCGGCAATGCAAACTGATGATGTCATTCCGAACCCTGATGGTTTTCCAGGGTGAGGAATCGGTAACGCGAAATACCGGAGACGAACAGATCGGGAGAGAGTCACCGATTCCTCGCTCCGCCATACCGCGTGGCTCGGAATGACAGATATAGGTTCGAATCCCCAGGAGGCAACCATGCAAACTAATCGATCCCCTTTGTGGGCGCTGGGCGGCGCGGCGCTCGGCTTCGTGCTGCCGTTCGTGGGCCTCGCGTGCATCGCCGCCGTATGTCTTTTCAGCCTGGCTGGGATGAGCGGGTTGACCTCGACCGGCGGCGCCCAAAGCGAGTCGCATGTCTCCGGGCCGCAGAGCGGCCCGGCGGTGGCGGTCATTGACATCAACGGCGAGATCGTCAGCGGCGCATCCGGTTCGATCAGCCTGAGTTCCTCTGCCGTCTCGGGGGATATTATCCCGCTTGTTCAACAAGCCGCGTCGGATTCCGAGGTAAAGGCGATCCTTCTGCGGATCAACAGCCCGGGCGGGTCGGTGGTGGCCAGCGATGAAATCTACCACGCGCTCAAGGGATGCGGCAAGCCGATCGTTGTTTCGATGGGCGAACTTGACGCATCGGGCGGTTACTATATCAGCATGGCCGGGCAATACCTTATCGCCAACCCCAACACGCTCACCGGCTCGATCGGCGTGATCAGCGAATTTCCGGAAGCATCGCAGCTGATGAAGAATCTGGGCGTAACCGTCGCGGTGATCAAATCCGGCGCGGTAAAAGACATGGGCAGTCTGTACCGGCCGATGACCGACGAGGAGCAGGCTCTCTGGCAGAAGGTGATCGACGAAACGTATGGATCGTTCATTCAGATCGTAGCCGACGGCCGGCACATGCCCGCCGATAAAGTTCGCGAACTGGCTGACGGTCGCGTGTTCACGGGAAGGCAGGCGCTCGCCCTCGGGCTGGTCGACGCGCTGGGTTATGAAGAGGATGCGCTCGCCAAAGCCGCCGCGCTCGGCGGGATCAAGGGCACGCCGCGGGTGATCCATCTCACCCCGCCGGCCCTATCGCTCGTCTCGGCTCTGCTTTCCGGGCGCTTCAACCAGAGCATCCTCCCAGAGAATTTCCTAAGCGATCTGCTCGCGCCGAAATTGGAGTACCGCTGGACGGGGCAGTGAAGAAGGAAGAAGAAGGAAAGAAGACATCCCGGCAGCCCTTCTTGGCGGCCGGCGATTCCGTTCTGATATCGACGATGAACACTCCTCATTCTGTTTTTGACGAATCGATCGACTGGTGGATCGCTGAAAACGATCTGCCCTGGATGCAGCTCAAGACCGAGATCGGGTTGAGCAACCTGAGGAAGCATCTGCCGCAAAAAACATTGCGCATTCTGGATGCGGGCGGCGGCAGCGGCGCGGATTCGATCCCTCTCGCACACGAAGGCCACTCAGTCGATCTGGCAGACTACTCTGAAGAGATGCTAAAGACCGCCAAAGCGAATGCGGAGCGCGAGGGGCTGGCGGATAGAATCCGGCTCCACGCCGGAGATGTCATGCAACTGGAACGGATCTTCCCGGAGTCGCAATTCGATGTGGTCCTATGCCACAATGTTCTGCAATTCGTCGCAGACGTTCCAAAGCTTTTATCTATGCTTTCCAAGGTTATTCTTCCCGGGGGAATCCTGTCGTTGATTAGTCCCAACCGGTACAGTATGCCTTACGCGACGGCCTTCCTTTTCAAGGATCTGGATGAAGCTTTCCGGCAAATCGATGCTCGAACATATCAACATAGGTTTTTTAAAACGACGGTCACGGAATACTCGGCCGAGGAAATCCAGGCGCTGCTGCCGGATGCAGGGCTGGCCTTCGACGCCGGCTACGGAATCCGCTGCCTTAGCGACTATTGGGGCGACAACGAAACGAAGTCGAAACCCGAGGTTTGGGAGAAGATCGGTAGATTGGAATACACGTTAACCGACAAATCTCCATATAACCTGTTGGCGAGATTCTGGCAGATTGTGGCGCACAAGGAGCATTAAATAAAGGATGTATGAACCGCTCATGCCGTCCGCGCCGGCAGCCTTTATCCCGCTGGGATATTCTCCATAAACTGAGTTACTTAATTTCGAGACCGATGAAAAAGTCCGGCCGTTGGGGATTGTAGAGAGTTCGGAGCCTGCTCTGAGAAAAACGAAGGGTTCAGCTCCGGATAGTCATGGTTTTCAGCGGTCTCGATTCGAAAGGCGATCTTCCTCTCCATTGCTCATGGTTGTTCCCGGTTGCCCGCCCACGGACTATAATTGGCAGATGCCCACCACCCAACGCATGCTTGGATTCGATAACGAGAAGTACCTTTCCGAACAAACCGCCGCGATCCTCGAGCGGGTTAAAGCCTCCGACAACAAGCTCTACCTGGAATTCGGCGGCAAACTGCTGTTCGACATGCACGCGTCGCGCGTCCTGCCGGGGTTCGACCCCTGCGTCAAGATGCGCCTGTTGCAGAACCTCAAGGACCAGGCCGACATCATCCTGTGCATCTTCGCCGGCGATATCGAGCGCAAAAAGATCCGCGCGGATTTCGGCATCACCTACGACGCGGACGCGGTCAAGCTCATCGACGACCTCAAGGACTGGCAGATCGCCGTCACGGCGGTGGTCATCACGCGCTACGAGAACCAGCCGGCGGCAAGCATCTTCAAGAACAAGCTCCAGCGGCGCGGCATCCGCGTTTACACCC
The DNA here is from genome assembly GCA_050014155.1 of Anaerolineales bacterium. Taxonomy (GTDB): domain Bacteria; phylum Chloroflexota; class Anaerolineae; order Anaerolineales; family RBG-16-64-43; genus FEN-1073. The sequence goes on along the minus strand of JBEKDW010000101.1, from coordinate 4,639 downwards.
ACAAGGTCATCCGCGGGTATCCCACCGACGTGGAACACATCGTCAGCGACGAAGGCTACGGCGAGAATTCCTATATCGAGACGGACAAACCGTTGGTGGTGGTGACCGGACCGGGCCCCAACAGCGGCAAGCTCTCGACGTGCCTCTCGCAGCTTTACCACGAATACCGCCGGGGAGTGAAGGCCGGCTATTCCAAGTTCGAAACCTTCCCGATCTGGAACCTGCCCCTCAAGCATCCGGTGAACGTCGCCTATGAGGCGGCCACCGCCGACATCCTCGATTTCAACCTGATCGACCCTCACCACCTCGAGGCCTACGGCAAGACCGCCGTCAACTACAACCGCGACGTGGAAATCTTCCCGGTGGTGAAGCGCATCCTCGAGAAGATCACCGGGGCGAAGTCGGTCTACCAATCGCCGACGGATATGGGCGTGAACAAGGCGGGCTTCGGCATCGTCGACGACGCGGTGGTACGGGAAGCGGCGTGCCAAGAGGTCATCCGGCGTTACTTCCGCAGCGCCTGCGAGTACGCGATGGGCTTGGGCGAACAGGAGACGGTCCGGCGCGAAGAGCTGCTGCTCGAGGAACTGGGCATCAAACCGGAGGACCGCACGACCGTGCTCCCGGCACGGGCCGCGGCGCAGGAAGCCGCCCACAAGGGCAAGGGCAACGAGGGCATATACGTTGGGGCGGCGCTCGAACTTTCCGACGGAAGCATCATCACCGGGAAGAACTCGGCCCTGATGCACGCCGCCTCCAGCACCGTGCTCAACGCGATCAAGTCGCTGGCGGGCATTCCGGACCGGATGCTCCTACTCGCCCCGAACGTCCTCGACGCGGTGGGAGCTTTCAAGAAGGATACCTTTGCCGCAAAGAACGTCAGCCTCTCGCTGGATGAGGCGCTGACGGCGCTGGCCATCTGTGCCACCACCAACCCGGTGGCGCAGGAGGCGGTGATTCAGCTCAAGCAACTTCGGTGTTGCGAAATGCATATCACCCACCTGCCCACCTCGGGCGACGAGGCGGGATTGCGGCGCCTGGGTGTGAGATTGACGAGCGAACCAAACTTCGCAAGCAAGAATCTTTCTGAGTAGGAATCTCCAATGGCGGCGGGCCGTCCCATGACGATCCGAATCGTCGCCGACGGCACTTGCGACTTGCCTCCAGAGATCATCCGCAAATACGGGATTCCCGTAATTCCACTCTACATCCATGCCGGAGGCCGGACTTGAACTTCGACGCCGACTACGGGAACCGCAGCCTCAGCGACCATTGGGGTGACAACGAAACGAAGTCGAAACTCGAGGTTTGGGAAAAGCTCAAGAAACTTGAGTACGCGTTAACCGATAAATATCCATATATCCTGTTGGCAAGATTCTGGCAAGTTGTCGCGCACAAAGGATAATTTCCACAAAAAGAGAATCCAAGTGAGTAAACTTACTACCAATCTTTCCGATCCATTATTGGAATTATTGCAGAGCAACGACGCTCCCATCGACGCCGTTGAAGTGGGACCGTGGCTAAACATCCGGCAAATTCGTATCTTTCGGAAAAAACTACCAGGACTCCCTTTTTATTTTCATGGCGGCGACCTGATAAACCAAGTAGGGCTATTCCCAGGCGCCATATCAAAAATTATCGACTATCAACGGTGCACGGAAAGCCCTTGGGTATCGATACACCTTACGATGTGGCTGCCCGGAATGGTTTGGTTGATGGTCCGCCACGGATTTCGATTTCCCATTCCGGATCCGGAAAAGTCCGCCCGGCGATTCATCCGGAATGTAAAACGGCTTGCCTCCGCCATCCACGTTCCCGTTCTTCTTTAGAATCCCGATCCGCTGCCCTTCGACGGTTATGATTTTGAAGTACGACCCAATCGTATAACGGAGATATTGGACGCAACGAATTGCGGCCTACTGCTGGATATCGGCCACGCGCGTGTGTCCGCAACCGTATTGGGAATGGACGTTTGCGATTATCTGGGCAGCCTGCCGATGGAACGCGTGATGCAAGTTCATGTCAGCGGACCCAGGCTGCGTGATGGGCGGTTGTTCGATGCCCACGAGCCTTTACTGGAAGCCGACTATGCGCTGCTGGATTACGTACTTCAACATGCAAAACCTCAAGTCGTCACTTTGGAATATATCCGCGAGAAAAAAGCCCTCCAGGAACAACTTTCCCGGTTGCGCGGGAGACTGGATGCTCTAAGGACCACCGGTGATGGAATAAATTATTCGGCTTTTTCATAGACCCCGCGATTTGTCCATTCGGAATAGAATCTATATAATACCGGCTCCATGCTTCTCTTCTCACAACCTCCCCTCACCCGCTACGATCTTCGCTTCACGCTTATCGGGATTCCGGTCCGCGTTCATCCGCTCTTTTGGTTAATGACCGCCCTCCTGGGAGCCTCATCCGGCAGCTTGATCGGACTGCTGATCTGGATCCCGGCGGTGTTTGTGTCGATCCTGGTTCACGAGTTAGGACACGCGCTGGCGATGCGCCGCTTTGGACAGGTTCCGCAGATCGTATTGCACATCGGCGGCGGATTGACTTCCGCCGAGCCCTTCTGGTGGGGAAACCGTCCGGTTGTCGTGCCGCTGACTCCCGGCCAGGAGGTATTCATTTCGCTGGCCGGCCCCGGCGCGGGTTTTCTGCTCGCCGCGCTCGTAACGGGGATTGCCGCCGCCGCAGGCGGATCCGTGGGTGTAACATTGCTGCTCGGTATCCTCCCGCTGCCCGTCGTCGGGTTTTCCGTGAGCCTCGGAATTGCGGCCTTGATCGCGAACACCTTTCTTTGGGTTAATGTTTTCTGGGGATTGATCAATCTGATTCCCGTCTTCCCGCTTGACGGCGGGAATATCGCGCGCACTCTGCTCGTCCGATCCGATCCATGGAACGGCGTGCGCAATTCGCTGCGGATATCGGTAGTTGCCGGCGCCGTCGTCGCCGCCGTCGGCCTGATTTTCCTTGCCAGCCCATTCCTTGCGCTGCTGTTCGGCTTTCTGGCATTCCAAAGTTACCAATTGATGCAAGGCAATCCGGGGAGCGGATTATTCTGAAGGTGAAGGAAATAGCCGTCCTTTCCCAATCGTAGTGGAATGGAATTTAATCATGACGCTGCGCTTCCACTCCATCCGGCGCATGCCGTGCATGGCGCAACCGTATCCGAAAGAGATACAATCGCCCTGCCGGCATGGTTCATTCGAATGCCGAAGGAAACACGCAAGGATTCCTTCTTGGCATGTCGGAAAGAATAAACGAGCGATTTTTCAATTGAACCGATCGGAAACAATCGGTTGCCGATTATATTAAAGGAAAGGCGGATGCCATGAAAGCCATTGTTATATACGAATCGCTCTGGGGGAACACCGCCGCGGTCGCCCGCGCCATCGCGGAAGGGCTCGGATCCGGCGCGAAAGCGCTATCCACCGCCGAGGCGAGCGCCGAGGCGCTCGCGGGCGCCGACCTGATCGTGGCGGGCGCTCCGGTGCTTGGGTTCCGCGTTCCGTCGGCGCAGATGCTTCAAATGATCGACTCAAGCCGGGAAAAAGTTGCGCCCGATCTTTCCCAACCGGCGATGGGGCAATGGCTCGACGCGCTGCCCGCCGGGCGCGGCCGCGCGGCCGCGTTCGAAACCCGCATCTGGTGGTCGCCGGGCGGCTCGACGGGCGGGATCGAACACGGGTTGGAAAGCAAGGGATACAGCCTGCTCGCCAAAGCCCGGCGCTTCATCGTCAAGGGAAAATACGGTCCGCTGCGAGAAGGCGAAATCGAAAAAGCGCGCGCCTGGGGAGCGGAACTCGCGCAGGCGATGAAGGCCTGACCGCACGCGGCCGCGTCACCCAACTCCAATAAAACCCGCGGTCGATTCTTCCGTCAGGCTGGACATTCTCCGACGAGGAATGAAATATGATCATTCCAAAATATTGGGCCAAAGGAAAAAAGATTGTCGCGCGGCCGGGCAACCGGAATTTTAACGTGATCAACTGGCAATGGTCGGACGCGAGTGTTGACGATGCCCGGCAAAAAGCGGAGTCCCGCGCGGCCGAGATCGCCGAAAAGGTTTTGCGGGGAGAGACGCTCGACCGGTACGGCTACGCCGACCGGCCCCTGCGGGAGGAAATAAAAGAGTCGATCCAAACCCCCTTCAAGAACGAGGTTGGTATTATCACGCGAAATGCCTATGGCTCACTAGTTTTAAATTCGGCCAATGCCATGTTCATCGATATCGACATTCCGGAACCGCCGAAACCCAAAAAAGCGGGATGGTTCGGCGGCGGCGGAAAAGATTCACCCGTTGCCGACAAATACCTGCCGGCCGTGCAGAAAGTGGAAACCTGGGCGTGGAAACATCCGGAATACGGGATCCGGATCTACGCAACCTTCGCGGGTTTACGCTGTCTAATCACCATCGCCGTGTTTGATCCGAAAAGCGAAACTGCGCTGGGCATTCTGAGCGAGTTGGAAAGCGATCCGTTATACGTCCGCCTGTGCAAAGCGCAGGAATGCTTCCGAGCGCGGCTCACGCCCAAGCCCTGGCGCTGCGGCTTCCGCCAGCCGCGGGATCGATTCCCGTGGGAAAATCCGCGCGTCGAGGCGGACTACCGGCAATGGGAAAAGAAATATGAAGCCG
>JBEKDW010000100.1:0-7941 GCA_050014155.1 Anaerolineales bacterium | reverse complement strand
GGACACCACCGACGGGCTACGGCGCGGATTGCCGGCCGCCGCCACACATGCTTCGATCCGCGTTCCGGTGGGGCTGGCAACGCTTGGGCGGATGTTCAACGTGCTCGGCGAGCCGATCGACAACCTGGGACCGGTGCACGCCCAGGAACATTATCCGATCCACCGCCTCGCCCCGTCGTTCGAGGAACAATCCACGCGGGTCCAGGTGTTCGAGACCGGGTTAAAGGTCATCGACCTGATCGCACCCTTCACCAAGGGCGGCAAGACAGGCATCTTCGGCGGCGCGGGAGTGGGCAAGACGGTCATCATCCAGGAACTGATCCGCTCGATCGCCACGGTCCACCAAGGCAACTCGGTGTTCGTCGGCGTGGGCGAGCGGACCCGCGAGGGCACGCAGCTCTATCGCGAGATGCTCGAAAGCGGCGTGCTGAAGGACTCGGTGCTGGTCTTCGGGCAGATGAATGAGCCGGCCGGAGTGCGGCTGCGCGTGGCGTTGACGGGGCTGACGATGGCGGAATACTTCCGCGACCAGGGAAGCGATGTGCTCCTGTTCATCGACAACATCTTCCGCTTCAGCATGTCCGGCTCGGAGGTTTCAGCGCTTCTGGGGCGCATGCCTTCGGCGGTGGGCTACCAACCGACGCTCTCGACCGAGATGGGCGAGCTGCAGGAACGGATCACTTCGACCAAGCGCGGTTCGATCACCTCGATGCAAGCGGTGTATGTCCCGGCCGACGACTATTCCGATCCGGCGCCGGTTGCCACTTTCACCCACCTGGACGCGACCATCGCGCTCGAACGCTCGATCGTCGATAAGGGAATCTATCCGGCGGTGGACCCGCTGGCTTCCACCTCGCGCATCCTCGATCCGAAGATCGTCGGCCCGGACCATTACCAGACCGCGCGCGAGGTGCAACGCGTGCTGCAACGCTACAAGGATCTGCAGGATCTGATCGCGATTCTGGGCATTGACGAGCTGAGCGAAGCCGACAAGCTGATCGTCTCGCGCGCGCGCAAGATCGAGCGTTTCTTCTCCCAGCCGATGTTCGTGGCCGAGAAGTTTACGGGCCTCAAGGGTGCGTACGTCCCGCTGGCCGACACCATCCGCGGATTCCGCGAGATCCTCGACGGCGAGCACGACGCGCTTCCCGAAGGTGCATTCATCATGGTCGGCACGATCGAAGACGCGGCGGCCAAGGCCAAGCAGATGGAGTCCTGAGAGATCCGCGTGCCCATCCATTGCGATATCGTCAGCCAAGACCGATCGCTCTTCTCCGGGGAGGCGGATATGGTCATCGCCCCCGGCAGCGAAGGCCTGCTTGGGATTCTCCCCCACCACACGCCGCTCCTGACCACGCTCACCTACGGCGTGCTGGTGGTGAAACAGGCCGGCGGGGAAGAAGCCTTCGCGATCGCGGGTGGGATCATGGAGGTGCTGCCGGACGCGGTGACGGTGCTGGCGGACGTGGGCGAACGGGTGGAGGAGATCGACGTGGCGCGGGCCGAGGCGGCCAAGGCGCGGGCCGAGGAAATGCTCAAGCACGCGCCGGATCAGACCAACGAAGCCTACCTCAAGGCGATGACCTCGCTGCGCCGCTCGCAACTGCGGTTGGACGCGGCGAGGAGATATCGGAAGGGTTAACCGTGACCCAGGGAAGGAATCCTAAACAAGTTTCTTCTCGCGGGATTTTATCATCCAACAATAATTTTTAATTTCCGCGATCTATCCATTGATAATTGGCACCCGGGGCGTTGGACCGCCCCGTCATCGTAAATTCCAGAAAGAATCGCAAACCGTCGGATAACTGGAGAGACAACAATGCAAATGACAGATATACCATTCGGAGTTACCGATTGGGCAACCATCGAAGAAATTGAACATAAGGGGGAAAAAGGAACCTCCTATTGGAAAACCTCCAACTTTGGGAATATCCGGGTACGCATGGTTCGATATTCGCCCGGTTACGAAGCGGATCATTGGTGCACCAAAGGCCACATATTACTTTGTTTGGAAGGGGAGCTGCGTACCGAAACTAAAGACGGTCGAAAACATCTTCTGAAACCTGGTATAAGTTACCAAGTTGCAGATAATGACGTAGCACATCGTTCGTCCACCGAGCGCGGAGCCAAACTATTCATCGTCGATTGATTCTTCATGATGGGAACAACCATCATTCCGGAATGATTCCAAGCGCGGGTTAGTACCCAACCTGCTTCTTATCCGGGTGCGAAAACCTGCTCTCCATAGCAGGCTGGTCCTTTCGGGAAGGTTCCTCCAACCTTAAAAGTCAATATCATCGGGAGGTAAATTGCGGCGGTTGCTCTCTTTTAAGAACGCGCGTCAGGTCCGAGTGGAAACCGGATACGGATTATTCAGCGGCTCCGCATTCTGCTGAATATTTTGGAATAACAATGTGGAAAAGAACTCTTTTCCACATTGATAAACAACACAAGAGACAGCTCATGAATAAAAATCCATCTTCTGGCCGTCCATCGCGCATTCATCATTGGATCGCCGTGATCATCAACACGATCGTGGGCGGCATTGTCGGCGCGGTGTTCGGTTCCTATGGGAACCTCTTGCTCTGGTTGATCGGCGGCCTGGTATTGGGGACAGCGCTCGGCCTGGCGAATGAAACACTTTTCAACCCGGCCCGTCGCCTGGCTCGATGGTACAAGCTGCGTACGGTTATTCTGGTGCTGGGCGAGACCTTGTTGGTTATCTATGTGCTCCTGCCGGCGTATGCCGCATACCACGCCACTCACCCCGCTCGCATCCCGGTTGTCGGTTCGCCGGCCGATTTGGGAATTGCTTATGAAGATGTCGTCCTGCCGACGGCGGATGGCATCACGCTGCGCGGCTGGTATATTCCATCGCGCAACGGCGCCGCCATCATCGTCCTGCACGGCTCGAACGGCAATCGAACCCAGTTGCTCTGGCATGCGCAGGCTTTGGCCGAAAAAGGCTACGGCGTATTGCTGTTCGACCTGCGCGCGCACGGAGAAAGCGGCGGCACGGTTTTTCCTGTGACCAACGCCAGCCCGGACATAGCCGCCGCAATGGTGTTTCTGCGCAGCCGGAAGGAAATTGACCCGGAACGGATTGGCGCCGTGGGTCTGTCACTGGGCGCGAACGTCATCCTCAAGGCCGCCGCGGAAGATGCTACCCTCAAAGCATTGGTTGTCGATGGTGCCAGCACCAATAAGATCGACGACCTCCTCCCTTTGCCGCCGCAATATCGCCTCATGTACGTCGCCGCGCCGATGTGGTGGGTGGCCGACCGAATGGGGGAGTGGATGAGCGGGGTTCCAGCCACGCCGCTCGTCGTGCTGGTCGAAAGAATCGCCCCCCGGCCGATTTTATTCATCTCCGGCAATGACGCAGAAGAACAATTCATGAACCGCCGATTGTATGAGCACGCCGGGCCGACTGCGCAATTGTGGGAGTTGCCCGACACAGCGCATGTTGGCGGCATTTTCACGCACCCCGAGGAATACAAACAGCGCGTGCTCACTTTCTTTGATATTGCCCTTCTCGGTGAAAGTCCGTCCGTGGCTCGAACCATCATCTGCGGTAGGATTCGCCGATTATCGAACAACGCATCCATCGCGACGGGCTTTGCATCGCGGCCGCCGGGTATTCCCTGGTGACGGGAGTAATGGATTCCTTCGACGGATTGCCGGGAACCGGTTAGGGCCGGATGACGGTGAACGGGCTTTCCGGCGCCGATCCCAACCATCCATCCTTCAAACCATGAGGTTTACTATGGAAAATACCCAAACACAAAAAGGAACAACGCCAGAGAAATATTCGGTTGTCGTTCCCTCGATCGTTTATGTATTCTCGTTAATCATTCCCGCATTGGTTGTGACAATTCCGGCGGTCCTCTTTCATTGGTCAAAGGATTACCAATTAAATCATTTGTATTTTATTGGCACGATCGGTCAATTGTTGATGGATCTTCCAGCGGTCTTTTTGTTTCTTCGAATGAATGTAATACATCCTACTCCACTTGATCCAAAGAGCCGGATGGCCAGCCTGATTCTGGGACTCATCCTGGCCATGATCCTTGCCGGGCTCCGAATCCTCCTTTCCGGAAGCCTCATGGAGGGGAGATTTATGGGCGGAGTGCCGGCATTCACCCAATCGTTGAACTTAGCGCCTCCCTGGAATATTATTGCATCGATATCGGCCTTATTGGCATATGGCCCGGGAGAAGCGATCTTTGTCGTGTACCTGGTCCTCGTTTTTGACAAGGCGCTTGGTGGATCGCAACGGTTATTTTCGCGGGGAGTGATCCTTACTTCCATCCTCTGGGCTTTCCCCCATCTTTTTAATATCTTCTATTTCGGATTGGGCGCAATCCCCAATGCACTAATCATGTTCTTCCTTGGCCTAATTATGGGGATATTGCTGAAGCGTACGCGCTCATCCTTGGGGCCGATCATCTTCTGGACATTGGTCAATGGCACATCCATGTAATCTGCTTTCTGCTTGCGGCCCTGCAGCTCGCTAAAAGGGTTATTCTCCCTTTTATTCGAACAAATGGAAATGCATCATTTCCTCCCGCCTCCTATCCCATTCATCGAATAATCCAACGAAACGAGCATGGATTTGGCCTAAATATTGAATCCGTTTCTTCCATTTTTTTCGAATAGTGTACAATTGCCTTTTCCGATGAAATTGATTTAACCGCCCCCAAGGAGGGCGATTCGACAGATCATGGCACTTTTTTATAAGGAATTGGGAATTGACCTGGGCACGGTGAATACCGTCATCGCGGAGGGCGGGCAGATCGTCCTAAGCGAACCGACGACGGTCGTTATCGATACGGACGCCCAGAAAGTTGTCGAAGTGGGCGAGGAAGCCCGCCACATGTACGGACGGGTGCCGGAAGGCTACGACGTAGTCTATCCATTGCAGGACGGTGCGATCGCCGATTTCGAAGTGGCCCAAGTGCTGCTGACCTGGTTCCTGCGTAAAGTATGCGGTTCGATCACACCCTTCAAACCCCGGGCGATGGTCACCGTTCCGTACGGGATAACCAGCGTCGAACGCCGGGCGGCAAGCGAGGCCGTGCTGCGGGCCGGTTGCCGCGAAGTCTTCCTCATCCAGCGGACCCTGGCCGCCGCGATCGGCGCGGGGCTGCCGATCTCGACACCCTCGGGCAATATGGTGGCTTACCTGGGAGGCGGGGTGGCCGAGTCGTCGGTGATCACGATGAACGGGCCGGTGGTGTCCAACACAATCCGCATGGGCGGGCGTCGGCTGGATGAAACCATCACGGCCTACATCCGCCGGAAATACGGAGTGGTGGTCAGCGATATGGTCGCCGAGGATATCAAACTCCGGATCGGCGCCGCCATCCCGGTGGAACCGAATGAGAGCCTCGAGGTCCAGGGGCGGGACCAGGTTAATAACCTGCCCCGCACGATCACCGTCTCTTCGGCCGACGTAGTCGAGGCGCTGGAGGAACCCCTTGCGGAAATCGTGGGCTGCGTGCGCTACACCCTGGAACGCACACCTCCGGAATTAACTTCGGATATCATCGACCGCGGGATCATGCTCGCCGGCGGGGGAGCACTGCTGCGCGGGATCGACCGGTACCTGACAAACGCCACGGGCATCCCGGCCTACCTGGCCGAGGAGCCTGTCGCCTGCTTGGCATTGGGCGCCGAACTGGCTCTGCATCAAATGGAACAATTCCGCAGGTATCTGCCCCAGGGGTGACGGTTTCCATTCTCCAATGAATCCGCCTTTCGGGCGGACAATTGACCAAAGACCATGGATCATCGTGGATCGATGGAGAGATCCGTGGACTCGAAATCCCGATAACGTAAAATTCCCGTTTCAATATTAATTCTATTTTTCCATCGAGTAGAGGTAGACTAATAGTGGAATCTTCTTAGAGGGGAATGATCTTCATGAGAAATAGAGCCTCCTCGTTTCGTGCTTTCCGGTTTTTGCTGCAATATTTTTCCTCTTAAGTTGCGTTACCTCTGCGGTGTTCCGTCCTATAACTATCTATTCCCGAGCCGACCATGTCCATCCGCGAGAGACGATTTTCCCCCATGTCGCGATCGAATCATCCTTCTTCTGGTACCTTCAAAAACATACCGCGGCCGTTGCGGTTGACGTATCCGAGCGGTTCCGTCCGGAGGTTGTGGCCATTCACACGGAATGGCAATGATACGTTATCAGGATATCGGAGTAACGGGCGTTTTCGAACGGGTCGGCGTGTGGGTTTTCGTCGGTGTGTTTGTATTCGTTGGTGCGCTTGGTACAGTTGGCGTAAGCGATAAAGCGGCCTCTGTGGATGAAAACGCGCACGTGGCCGACGCCGTGGGCGAGCGAGAAGACGTCAGGGTCCAGGTGGAGATCGCGCCAAGAGTTTTTTCAAAATCGGAATGTGATCCCAGGTTGATCGGAACCGGTGTGCTTCCATGATCGCAGCCAATCCCCAGTGTGCCGCAACCGGCGAGGAAAAAGACCAGGGCAATAGTGAAGGTTAATTTATTCCGCATATACCCTCTCTCCGGTAATTCTCACAAACCCATCAACTTGAAAGGTAAAAAATAAAAACCCCCTCCTGCCCTTACGTTTCGCAACAGGTCCATTTCCGTGTAATAATTTTACCCATTATATTACTTAGCAGCTGGCGCGACAGCGTGCGGGGTACAGTGTTCATCGTCTCGCTTCCGCTTGTACAGTCCGCGGCGCGGGTTCCCAGCCGGTATTACAACTAATCTCGGCCACTTTGTCGCGCCCCAAATTATCAGCCGCCCGTCAATTCGACCACATCGACCGGCAGAAAGGCGTCGGGTGTCGAACCGCTTCCGATCTGCCCGTTCGTGTTCAGCCCCCAGCACTGCACTCCACCCGCGTCGGTGATCGCACAGGTATGTCCATAACCGAGCGCAAGCCCGGCCACTCCGTAGATGAAGTTGCTGGCTTCCACCGGCACGTCGCTGTTGAACATGGTGCTGTTCCCTAGCTGGCCATATTCGGTCACCCCCCAGCATTTCACCGTGCCGCCAGCGGTGGAATGATAATAAAGTTCTTTGCTGAATAATAAAGCCCTTTGCTTGATAATAAAGTCCTTTGCTGGAAGTCCTAGAACGCTAGAGATAATAAAGATAGCTTTGCCACCCAACGGCTGGCGGCTCAGCCCCGCCCCGGCTCCGCCGTGCTGGGCCGGGGGCGCTTGGCCGACTGTACAGGACTCCCCTCATTTTACTCTACCTCTCATCGAAGCAAGTCCCAGCGTTCTCAATGAACCGAAGGCCTTGTCGCCTGCAGCCGCGGGTTAGGCCTTGTTCTTGATTTTGAATTATTTCCTAACTTTCTCAAATACTTTTCAGCCAGAACCTTGCAGAATTATTCCCGCCGGATTCTATCTCGAACGCAAAGCTCCCTACCCTTTCAATATTAATCTGAGAATAATTACCTCCATTTATTCTGAGACGATGACGAAGGCCGTTTCCAGTACGCCTTTGAAACCATTGCATTGGATGCTAGAATTCTCCCACGGATCAAGGTGAACCTTTCCGATCGAAACTCCCCGCTTCTTCCGGAAGACGAAATTGACGTCATGAAACGCGTACGGGACAGTTTTCTTCCTAAAATAACCAAATCAGACATGGGTATATCTCATCCTTTCATCCCTAGCGACCTGCCGGGGTTGCACCACGGCTCATCTTCTTCCTGCCCCCGCGCTTGCTCCCCGAGCGATGAGCACCGGTGTACTACCGGTGCGATGACTTCGCGAGTGAGGGGAGCAAAACTGCTCGCCTTTGTTCCTTGAGCAGTTTTGGTTGCGAAGCGGGGGTCGGCTGCAGCCGGAGACTGTGTGAATACTATTTAAATAGTACGGTGTTCTATATTGTGGAAGAAGCCAGCATTCTGTTTCGCAGGGAGAGAATATGAAACACATCGAAGGA
>JBEKDW010000099.1:0-7997 GCA_050014155.1 Anaerolineales bacterium | reverse complement strand
ACTCCTTGGGCGGATCAAGAAAGGCCAAAAATCCCTTGAGGGTTAATCCGGCTTCGTCCTTTACCGAATATTCGCTCTTTTTCTCGCCGGGCGGAAATTTCTTGTAGGCCAACGCGATCACGCGGAACCCCTCGGAATTCAATCCGTCCACCAGTTTCTGCCGGTGAGCGTCGTGCTCCGAAGTGCGCGGTAGTACCTCCCCGCGCACTTCGACGTCGGTGCAGATTTGGAAGATCTCCTCCACCGCGCCCTTGCAGAGGAGCAGATGGTTTCCGGATTGATCCTCGAGGATCACCGACATCCGCTTGCGAAGGAAGTCGAACGGGATCTCATCGACCTTGCGGAAAGTCCCCAAGGCCGCCACTTTTTCCTCGATGCCCACGTGCTCGAGCACCGCCATATCCAGCAGATTTTTTAATCCAGTCTGGTGGAAGCTATTGAGGTATCCCAGGTGCAGAATTTCCTCGTTCTCGTTGCCCGAGACGTCCAGATGCCGCTCGAGGGTGATCCGGCCGCGGGTGATGGTTCCGGTCTTGTCTGTGCACAACACATCCATTGCGCCGAGGTTCTGGATGGAGTTCAGGCGCTTGACGATCACCTTCTTGGCCGACAGGTCGATGGCGCCCTGGGATAGATTCACCGTAACGATCATCGGCAGCATCTCGGGGGTGAGGCCCACCGCCACGGCCAATGCAAACAGGAACGCCTCCAGCCAATTTCCTTTGCTCAGTCCATTGAAAAGGAAGACGGCTGGAACCATGATAAGAATGAATTGGATCATCAGCCAGGTGAACTGGTTGATCCCCCGGTCGAAGCTGGTTTCAATCCGCACTCCGGTGATACTGGCAGCCATCGATCCGAAATATGTCCGCGCGCCGGTTTGCACCACCATCGCCGTTCCGGCTCCGCTTTCCACGTTCGAACCGAGGAAGCCGATGTCGGCCATCTCCAGCGGGTTTTGCACGTCGGGGGCGGGAGGCACGGCCGTCTTTTCCACCGGCATCGATTCGCCGGTCAGTGCGGCCTGGTTGATGTACAGGTCCTTGGCGGTGAGGAGGCGGACGTCGGCCGGAATCATGTCGCCCGCCGAAAGATAGACGATATCCCCCGGCACCAGTTCCTGCAGCGGGACCTCGTGCCGCTCGCCGCCGCGCAATACCGTGGCGGTCGTCTTGACCATCGCGCGCAGCTTCTCGGCGGAGTTATCGGCGCGCAGTTCCTGGAAAAAGCGCAGAACGACGCCGAGCACGACCATGATGCCGATCACCGCCGTCGCGCGCATGTCTCCGGTCAGGAAGGAGATCGTCCCGAGCACAATCAGCAGGATGACCAACGGGTTCTTAAGGTTATCCAGCAACCGGGCGGGAAGCGAGCGTTTCTTCTCGCGCGCCACCTCGTTCGGGCCGTAGCGGCGGCGCCGATCCTCGACCTCACCGCCGATCAATCCGTTCGGACCGCTTTCGAGCGCGCGATAGAGTTCTTCCGGCGAAAGCCGGGCGCTATCGATCAACATTTGCGAGACTTGGATCTTGGTTCCGCCCGCCTGGACGACCTCGCGCAGGCGGAAGATGTAGGGCAGCCGGTTCATACGTATAGTCCTTCCGGGACGGGTAAGTCTAGAAATATCGTCCGCATTATCCTACAACCGGTCACGATTTCGTAGGGACGGATTCCGGCTGATCAGGGGGCTTCCGGTGCCGATAGGCCATACCAATCGTTACGATCGTTTCCTGGCGAGGAGAAAAACGGGGAGAGCGGCCAGCTGCGATACAACCGAAAAAGCGATCAAAGCCGGGAGAGACACATCATACAAAAAACCCATTGCGGCACTGCCGAGAAACCAGGCGATCCCGAACCCGGTGTCGAAGACGCCGAAGGCCGTGCTTCTTTTTTCCACAGGTGTCACGCCCGTCAGCACCGCTTTGAGGAGCGAATCCTGCGCTCCGATCCCGATCCCCCAGAGCACCATGCCAAGCAACGCGAGAGAAAATCCTCCAAGAAATACAAGCGGAGCGAAAAACGCGGCGAGGAAAAACGCGAGCAGGACCATGGAGATGCCGAGACGGTCGAACAGCCGCCCGAACACGAGCGCAGCCAGCGCTCCGGTCGCCATGGCGACGGAATACAGCAGGGGAATGCCGATTGCAGAAACGCTTCCAGCTTTCTGGAAGTGGAACGCGATCAGGGAAAAGTCCGCGAACCCGGCAGCAATGAGCGCCCCGGCTGCCACGTATAACCAATACGCGCGGGAATAACCCTTGGTTTGCAGCGGCGCGGCCATCCGGGTATCCAATTCCTGCGGGCGGGGAAATAAAAACCGGGCGACTGTCAGGGTTCCCAGGCACAAGAGCGCGGAGAGGAGCAGAACCCCAAATGCTTCGCGATATCCCCCCTTCAAATACAAAACCAGGGCCACCACCAGCGGCCCGACGGTCGCCCCGCCCTGATCCATCGCTTCGTTGAGTCCGAACACCCAGCCGATTCCCATCTTGCGGCCGGTGTACGAGAGCATCGTTTCCACGGAAGGCCGGCGGATGGCGCGTCCCGTCCGTTCCGCGATCATCAGCGCCGCCGCCATCGGCCAGCTTCCGGCCAGCGCCAAGGCTGGCACCGCCAGCATATTGATTGCGTATCCAAGGAAAGCCGCCACCCAATAGCGGTGAGTCTTATCCGCCAGATATCCTGTGACCGAGCGCAGGGTATAACCGACGAACTCGCCGAAGCCCGCCACCGTGCCGACGGCCGCCGCGCTCGCCCCGAGCATGCCGAGGAAGGGACCGGTGATGCTGCGCGCCCCCTCGTAGGTGAGATCGGCAAACAGGTTGACAATGCCGATGAGCAGGACAAACCGCAAGACCGTGGATTTGGAAAGGATTTTGACCATGGCAGGACCGCTCTGATTTGCATATTGTAGCCGGAACGGTCCGTCCCGGCTGCATTCTAAATTATCACGGTTGCAATCTATTTCGTCCCCGCTGCAAATTCCATAGGAACACATCTCCATTCATCTTCCAACCCCCGCGATTAACGGATTGTCAGAATCCGCCCGGGGCTTGATTATTTCCGCAACTGTCCTTGACGCCGCTTATCCCTCCTTGCCATCCCATCCTCCCTCCCCTAACCCCTCCCTCCTTCCCGAACTACGGGAAGGAGGGAGGGGAAATGGATTCCAAGCAAGCATAAAATCTATCTTTGGGAAGGGTGGATGGGATGGTCAACCACGACCCCAACTTCGATTAGCTTCCCTGTTCGGCGAAGCCAAGGGGGATATCTTACAGCGTATGGAATCCTCTTCCACCCGCAACTGTCCTTGACGCCGTATCTCCGTCCTGTATAATCCGACCACGATCCGCGCAAAAAGGCGTCCATCAGCGTCCGCATCCCGGCGGAGGCCCGGCGTGGACGCTGGGGTTGCTTCACGGAGAAAGCCATGCTCGACATCAACTACGTCCGGTCCCATCCGGAGGAGATCCGCCAGTTCCTCCTGCAGCGCAACACCGAGGCGCCTCTGGATGCCGCACTCGAGGCCGACTCACTCCGTCGGTCGCTGCTGGGCGAGGTGGAAACGCTAAAGGCCGAGCGCAACGCCGCAAGCAAGGAGATCGGCAAGCTGAAGGATTCCCCCGAACGCGAAGTGAAAATCACCGGGATGAAACAGGTCGGCGACCGGATCGCGGCGCTGGATGAGGAAGTGCGCAAGGTCGAGGAAGATCTGCATCGGGCGCTTTCCGCAATCCCCAACCTGCCCGACCCGCGCACGCCCATCGGCCGCGACGAAAGCGAAAATGTCGTCCTGCGGACTTCGGGCGAAGGTAAGAAGTTCGCCTTCGAACCCAAGGCGCACTGGGACCTGGGGCCGGCGCTGGGGATCATCAATTTTGAACAAGGGGCGCGGATGACCGGCACGCGCTTCTATGTCCTGCACGGCGCGGGGGCGCGGTTGCAGCGCGCGCTGATCTCCTGGATGGTCGACCTGCATGTCCACCAAGGATACCGGGAAGTGTATCCGCCCTTCATGGTGCGCGGCGAAGCGCTGTTCGCCGCGGGCCAGCTGCCGAAGTTCGCCGACAACCTCTACCACGACGCGGAAGAGGATCTGTGGATGGTGCCGACGGCCGAGGTACCGCTGACCAATTTGCATGCGGGCGAGATTCTGGAAGCGGAGAAGTTGCCGCTGTGGTACACAGCCTACACCGCCTGCTTCCGACGCGAGAAGATGGCCGCCGGGCGCGACGTGCGCGGGATCAAGCGCGTGCACCAATTCGACAAGGTGGAAATGTACAAACTCTGCCTGCCGGAAGCAGCGGACGCTGAACTGGAAAAGATGCTCGCCGACGCGGAGCAAACCTGCGCGGAGCTGGGCCTGACCTACCGGGTAAAGTCGTTATGCACGGGCGATCTCGGTTTTTGCGCCACGCGCACCTTCGACATCGAGGTGTGGGCGCCGGGCGTGGGGGAATGGCTGGAGGTTTCGTCGGTGAGCCACTGCGGGGATTTCCAGGCCCGCCGCGCCGGAATCCGCGTCCGCCGCGAAAAGGGCACCAAGCCGGAACTGGTCCACACGCTCAACGGATCTGGGCTGGCCTTGCCGCGCACGATGATCGCCATTCTGGAAAACTATCAAACCGAGGAAGGAAACATTATTATCCCCGAAGCGCTGCGAACCGCGATGGGTGGAATGAAGTTGATTGAAAAAGAAAAATAGTTGCACGTTTTTCAAAGTCCGCGTAAGCGGGCTTTTTACAGTCGTTTAAAAATCCATCCCATCCTCCTACTCCTTACCCCTTCCTCCTTCCCGTATCACGGGAAGGAGGAAGGGAAGTATATGGTTCGATCTGCATGGAGACGGGAGATAGGGGTAGGAGAATAGGATGGCAAGGAATAGAAAAGAAGAGCGGCTCCTTCGAGCCGCTCCAATTTTCATTTCGATGGCACATCAAGATCTTATTCCCGGACTAATCCCCTACGGCTTGGTGACGATAAGATTGTCGAAATATACGGCAATGGGCGTATCGTCGTAGGATCCGGCGATCAACCCAACGTTCCCCTTAGTAAAATCGGGGTCCTGCGCCTGGAAGAGTTTGGAGCCGTTGGCGTACAGCGTGAGCGTATTGCCGACGCAATCTCCCCGGAGGTGGTTGTCGGCCGCGCCGGTGTTGATCACGCCGGCATTGTCCTGCTGCATGTCCGTGGATCCGATGAGCTCCTCTGTTCCGTCCTTGAATTTCCCGATGGCGTAATAACCGTCGGACGAGACCACGAGATAATAGAAGTTATCCGAATCCTGGTATCGGCAAATGATTCCCATATCGTGTTGAATATCGTCGGATTTCAGGATGTCGACTTCGATGCGTACGTCCGTGGAATCGCTCAGGACACCGGGAATTGAAAACAAAAATGAATTGGAATCGGCGACCGAGATCAAGTATTTCCCGTCCGAGTAATCGGTCGTGCCGTATTCGTCGGTGAGTGAATCCCAACCGCCGGATTTGCCCGAGAAATCGTCTTGGAAAATAGGCTCGCGGGTGGAAACTGTTTTGGAACCGGCGGCGGCTGCATTCTGAGAGATCGAGCAGGCAGAAAGGACCACGATGGACGGTATAACCCAGGCAAACAAACGGATTCGGCTTTTCATTCGGAACTTCCTCCAAATTCCGGGGTTTTCCGCCGGATCGGAAGGTTTGTTGCCACGGCGGAAGGATATTATAAAGCATGCCACCGCCGGCAGCGGTACGATCGGTTCCTTTGTCGGAAAAATAATCTGCATCCCCATCGATTTCCGCCGTCGCAGGACCGAGGATATTAATTTTGCTTACCGGTAATTCCAGATCGATTCGGATGATCAATCCTCGCACCTGGCGGACGGTTTACAAAAACGAGCGGCTCTCGCGAGCCGCTCCAACTTTTTTCGATTGTTCTTCTTCAATCAGGGATCATCCGCACGTGGTGATCAGGCCGAAGATTGCATTGAAGGGCGAGGTGCAATATAGGTTCAGGTAATCGAAAAGGAACGCGCCTACCAGAACCAGGACGCAAAGCACGACTAGAACGAGGCAGCCGATGAGCAGCGGATTGGCGCCTTTCTTGGCCGGAGCCGCGACATATTGTGGCGGAGGAGGTGCGTATTGCGGCTCGGGAGGAGGAGGCGCCGGTTGGCGGGTGGCCGCCTGACCCCGACCGGGGGCCGCCACCGTAGCGGCGGCTCCTTCGCCCTGGAAGGAGAGCACTACGTTCTCCCCGAACCCGACCTCGTCGCCGGGGTTGAGCATGCGCGGCGAGGAGATCCGCTGGTGGTTAACAAACGTTCCGTTGGTGGAACCGAGGTCCTCCAGGAGGAAGGTTACGCCGCGCCGCGAGATGCGCGCGTGGTTGCGGGATAATTCCGAGTCCTGGATGACAATATCGTTGGTCGCCTCGCGGCCGATGCTCATCGAATCCATGTTGAGTTCGAACACTTTGCCGGGGTTGGGCCCCGTGCTCATAACCAGACGAAATTTTTCATCGGACATAATCTCCTCCTGTGGTAGGGGATACTCGGAGTGTACACTCAGAATTGCGGGAAGTCAAACGCAAAGACGCGTGACCTTATTGCCGGAACAAACGCAATACGTTATTTATCACTACTTATTAAATCGAAATATCACGGATCGGATTTCGTGCCCTCTCACCGCAAAGGTCACTCCGCCTCCGTGCCCGATCCGTAACGCACCGGTTCGTTCCTCCGCCAGGTTGGCCTGCTCGGCGTGCGCGAAAACGCGCCACGGCCGGACCCTCACGCGGATTGTTTCGTCGGTTGCATTCCAGCCGCGCACGAGAATTCCTCGTCCGTCGGCGGCCAACTTCACCGCGCTGATTTCAAACGCCAGCGGCGTCACCTCCATAAACGATCCTTCCGACGGAAGAATACCTTTATGCGCGCCTTCTTCCAACGCGCGCAACGGCGCCTCGAAGGCGCGCGCCGCGCGCGATGCCGCCAGCCAATCCCCTTCGTGGGGGATGACCGCGTAATCGAACGCCCACTCCCCCAGCATCTGCGCGCCAGGCAGCGGCAGCATCGGTCCGGCATGCCCGGTCCGCGAGGGGAAATCGTCACGGGAGAGCCATCCCACGCAGCGCAGCAAGGTTAGCGCGATCTCGCGCCCCTGCACCACCTCCACTTCGGGCAGACCACGGTTGGCGATCATCAGCCCGCGGCGGGTGTCCGAAAGATCGGTGAAATCCCGCTGGGGAACTTCCGGCCGCCAGCGCTCGATCCACTGCGAGTAGTCCGCGGGCGGTGCGCTATCGCGGCGGACCACCTCGAAGTGTCCGTCGTACCGCGCGACGGGTTTCTCCGCCGATGATCCATTCCCAAACGGGAAATGCACCCGCAGGCGGTGATCCTTCGCGTGGTTTCCAACGACCGTATGGATCTCCGCACGCGGGACGCCGGGCACAAGCGTGACCCGCGTGGAAATCGGAATGCGCACGGTTTCCTTCCCGCGCTCTTTCCGGTCGCCGCTGAGCGCGGCCGGCGCGGCAATCTCCAAATCCAACTCCAGCGTTTGTTCCACCGCGACCTTGCGCACGCGGACCGACTTGCACCGGGCGCTGATAACAGAATCGCGCGCGGGCGGACAGTAATTGTAGCTGTCACCGCAATCTCCCCCATCTAGGAAACGGTTCAGCCTGCGATAGAGGGCACCGTTGCGTTTATCGAGCAGGCTCAGCGTCCCGTCGCGAGCTGCTTCGATGCGCAGAAATTCATTCTCGATCACTGGCGCGGTCCGCGTTTGAGTCAGGCGTCCGATCCAATATCTTCCGAAATTCGTTTGCGCCAAACGCATTGCTGCCGGCATGAACACGCGCGCCAGCGGATGAATGGAAACTGGCACCGGAGGAGGAACGGATTTTTTCCGAAGATGGAAAGTTTTCCAACCGAGGCCGGGAATCGCGGGGGCGACAAAGACCGCTTTGACCGAGGCTTCCCCGCCCGCCCGGATGTGGTATTGCGCGAT
>JBEKDW010000098.1:0-8061 GCA_050014155.1 Anaerolineales bacterium | reverse complement strand
GGTCGGCGTTGCGGAGGACGATATTCTTCCGCAGGCGGACGCGTTCAGCCAGCCGCGCCAGCCGCCGGATGGGCGGAGAATCTGGATCGACGTCGATTGCGTACGCCAGGTTGTCGGATTCGCGTTTTTGCAGCCCGAAGCGTTCGCAGAAATCTACATAGTAGAGGGGATTGTGCCCGCATAGAATCGGCGGCGGCCGGTCGCGGCCTTCGACCAGGATCCCGCGCGAATCCTCGCGGTCGAGGTTGTACGGTCCGTAGATAGCGCTCAAACCATGAGCGCGGGCCCAATCCTCCGCGCAACGAAATAGCGCCTCGGCCACTGCGTAATCCTCGACGCATTCGAAAAAACCGAACATGCATTCGCCGTGCCCGCGGTCGCGCGTCTCGGCGGTGTCCTCCGCGCAGCAGATCGTCCCGGCCGGCTTGCCGTCCTTCCAGGCGACGAAGAAATCGGCGTATCCGTTTTGAAAGAATAACCCGCGTTTCGGATCGGTCGCTTTTTCGCGCTCAGAAAGCAGCGGCGGCACCCACAGCGGATCTCGCCGGTAAATGATCCATGGAAAAGTAAGGAACGTATGCCGTTCCGCGCGCGTGTGAACCGGACGAACCTCGATCATTGAATCCTATTCTCGGATTCGGAGCTAATGGCCTTCCGGCGCACTTCTAATTGGTGCGCGATTTCGGAGTAGTTCTCGCGCCCGAGCGGGTAGAGGAAGGCGAACAGGATGCCCAATCCCATCAGGACCGCCGGGATGGGGCCGGTGATGAGACGGATTCCATTGACCGCGGATTCCGGTTGGACCGAACTGTTGGGGACGTACCCGGTGCGGTCGAGGATCAACAGCGCCAGCGGAAGCGCGATCGAAACGGCGATCTTCTGCGCCAGCGTGATCAGGCTATAGAACATCCCTTCATGCCGCTCGCCGGTGTGCAGCTCGCCGTATTCGATCGCATCGGGGAGGATCGACCAAGGGATGACGTGGGCGGCGGATACGCCGATCCCGGCCAGCACGCAAAGGGCGAGGAGCAAGGGCAGACTACTGGAAGGACTGAGCGAAGATATGGTGAGGAGAACAACCGCCAGGAATGCGATCCCGGCGATGTAGGCCCAGCGTTTGTCCAACCGGCGCGAGATCCACACCCACAGCGGCAGGGCGATCATCGCCACCACAAAGATTGTCGCCATGATCAGGTCGCTTTGCCCCTCCTGCCGAACGACGTATTTAATGAAGTACAGCAGAATCAACTCGAGGATGGCGATAGCGACCCACGTGAACAGATAAATCACCAGGCCGAAAAAGAAGGGACGGTTGTTCCGGACCGCAACGATCGACTCCCGGATTCCCTTCTGCGGCTGGTTCATGAACTCTTCCCGTTCACGCGTGCCGAAAAAAACCAGCCAGAGCGGGATGACGCAGAAGATTCCGAAGGCTGCTCCCATGATAAGCACCCGTCCGGCATTTTCCGGATGGAAGCCGCCTACGATCAGGAGCGGGATGGTGAACGCCACCAAACTTCCCAGGATGGAGAAGAAAGCACGTGTGCTCATCAGGGACGTGCGCTCGTCATAATTCGAAGTCAATTCGGGCGTCAGCGCCAAATACGGCATGTAGGCGAACGTCGCCGCCAACTCATAGACGATAAAGACCAAGGAAAAATAAATGACCAACGCGATGGGTTGGGTGAACGGCGGACGCCACCACATCAGCGTGAACCCCAGCATCAGGGGCACCGCTCCGAAAAGCAGGAACGGGCGCCGGCGCCCCCAGCGTGAGCGGGTGCGGTCGGAGATGTACCCGACGATCGGGTCGTTGATGTAATCCCAGGTACTGCCGATGAAAATCGCCACTGCGGCCATGGCGGCCGGAACCCCGACAACATCGGTGAGGAAAATGGCGAAATAAGCGCCGACGATGGTGGTGATCAGGCTGAAGGAAAGATCACCCGATCCGTAAGTCCATTTTTCGCGGAGAGAGAGCTTGGCTGTCATGATGGGGAATCCTCCGGGGGGAAGGATGCGGCGTAATAATCGCCGTTTCGATCTCACGAATTCGGGTAATTATATGCCCGATCATACAACACCATCGTCTCGTCCGCGCGCTCATCCCCGTCTCTCCCTTCGCATTCTTCGCTTTTCCCCGCGTCGCTGAGAAAAAAACTTTCCGGGCCGCCTTCAACCGGCGCGGGGCAGGCCGCGCGTGGACGATCGATAAACGGAATTTCCTCATTGATTAAGACGGTCCCTCCGGTATGCTATAATTTCGCAATCGATTAAAAATCCGGAACGAGCGGATTAATAATTCCGAAGGAGACCAGCGTCCATGAATTATCCCCCGCTTCCTAATATTCCCTGGGAAGAAAAACCCGCCGGCAGTTTCGACGTGATCTGGCGCTATAGCGGCAACCCTATCATCCCGCGCAATCTGATTCCGTCCTCCAACAGCATTTTTAACAGCGCCGTCGTGCCCTTCCAGGGCGAGTTTGCCGGCGTCTTCCGCTGCGACGACCGCGCGCGCATCATGGACCTGCACCGGGGTTTCAGCAAGGACGGCATTCACTGGAAGCTGGACAACGACCCGATTCAGTGGCTGTGCGACGATCCGGACATTAACTGGTTCCAGTACCGCTACGATCCGCGCGTAGTTTGGCTGGAGGACCGCTATTACGTCACCTGGTGCAATGGATATCACGGCCCGACCATCGGGATCGGATATACCTACGACTTCCAGAAGTTCCACTTCCTCGAAAACGCGCTGCTGCCGTTTAACCGCAACGGCGTATTGTTCCCCCGCAAGATCAACGGCAAGTACGTCATGTTCAGCCGCCCCAGTGACAACAGCCACACACCCTTCGGGGATATCTATCTCAGCCAGAGCCTCGATCTGGTGCATTGGGGGGAACACCGCTTCGTGATGGGGGTCAAGGGCGGATGGCAGGCTACGAAAGTGGGCGCCGGACCGATTCCCATCGAAACCCCCGAAGGCTGGCTGCTGTTCTATCACGGCGTGCTCACCTCCTGCAACGGTTTCGTCTACAGCTACGGCGCCGCGCTGCTGGATCTGGAGAAACCCTGGAAAGTGATTTACCGCGGCGGGCCGTATTTGCTTTCCCCGCAAACGCTTTACGAATGCGTCGGCGACGTGCCGAACGTTGCCTTCCCATGCGCCACGTTGTACGATCCTCCGACCGGAAGGATTGCAATCTATTACGGCGGCGCCGATACCGTGACCGCCCTGGCCTTCACCAAGATTAAGGACGTGCTCGAGTTTGTAAAATCCACATCCCAACTCTAGATGGAAAAAAGATCATTTTCTAAAACTGATTTCAACCGCTTATGAAAAATAGAATCGCCCGGCATCAACGCCGGGCGATTTTTCTGCCTTCATTCCTCGCCACTTCCCTTTTAATACTAGCTCCTCCGACCTAACCTCTTCACCCCAAACCCCCCGCCCTAGCCAGCCGGGCGACGGTTTCGATGGCGATTGCGGCCACCGCGCTCCCGTAATCCAGATCGATGTTTTTCATCGTATCGCGCGAATCGTGGTATCCGCTCCGGTCGATGTCGTAATCTTCCATGAGGAGCGCCACCGGGATTCCACAGTCGGAAAAGATCTGGCCGTCGGTGTTGTAGAGCGAACTCAGCGGATGATCGACGGTGCGAACCTCGCCCAGCAAACTCGGATGCCGTGCGACGGGCGGGATTGTCCGGCCGTCGCGGGTGCGCGTCCCCCGGCCGGTCCCGATCCGGTCGGCGCGCCGGTTCCACTCGCGCGCATGTTCATTCCACAGCCTGTTGGCTGTGTTCGCTTCGCGCGCGATGAGGAGCGACTCGTGTCCGCGCCCGGGCGCGATCTGGAAGATATCCCGCGCGTTTTCACGGTTGTGCGCGATCATATCCATCACCACGATTCCCCTCACCCGCACCGCCGATAAATCCGTTTTCTTTCCATCCGCCAATTTCAATTGAAGTGACCGCTCGATCAGTGCACGGCAGAAGGAACGCGCGCCCAGGCAATCGGCCGGGAATTCCTCGCCCGTCAGATGCAGCAGCCAGACGTCGCGCGCGAGAAGGCCGTCCTTCGCCAGCCGGAGGTAGACCGGCGCGGCCTGCAGCAACGCAGCGGTGGCCGAATGATTGTCGTCGGCGCCGGCGGATGCCAGGCGCGCACCCGACCCGCCGTGGGCCGTGTCGAACACATCTTCCATATACG
Organism: Anaerolineales bacterium; assembly: GCA_050014155.1. GTDB lineage: Bacteria > Chloroflexota > Anaerolineae > Anaerolineales > RBG-16-64-43 > FEN-1073. Next base: position 3,848 of record JBEKDW010000098.1, on the reverse strand, counting down.
CCGTGTCGTAATGGTCGGCCAGAACGACCGCCTCGTTCCGGTTGCTTCCGGGGATCATCACCAGCAGATTGCGTTCCGCGGTGCGTCCCTCGTTATCCACGCACCAGCCGCCGAATTCCGGGAAATCAAAATCGGTTTCCCATCGGAAGGTCAGTTCACCGCAAACCGCACGCCCCTCCATACCGGCAGCGGCAATCGCGGCGCGGTGGCGCTGGAGCAGATCGTCTCCCAACTTTTCCAGGTCCCGATGGTGATGCGTCAGGTGGCTCTGGGTGACGGGATCGAGCACGATATCGGCATTGTCGGTCGTCTGGTAGCGCCCACCGGAAAGCCAGGCAATATCGTTCCAGTACGCCTCCTCAAACCCACGGCTGGCGGTGGCTTCGAAGGTGATGGGATCCGGGAGCGTTTCGGGAGAGGTGGAAATCCGCGCGGCAAGACTCGCTTTCATACGCCACCCCGCTACCGGCGAGAGAGACCGCTTCGGAAGCGAATCGAGCCAGGTCTCGAAAGATTTATCTTTGGCGTGGAGAGCCAGATGCCGGGCGAAGGATTGGGGAAGCGGCCCTCGCCCAAGCAACTCGCCCGCATCCAAGAGCGAGAGCAGGTTGTGTGCCGTCTGCCGTGTGTAATGATCACCCTTCCCGAACTCCCGTACGGCGTCGAGAAAAAGTTCGCGCCGCAGCAACCGCGGCCGGAGTTCTATCGGGCGGGCCAAAACCGGCGCGGTTGCGGGATATGCCGTAAGGTACCCCAGCGGGGAATCCGGAAGCACCCGGATCTTTTTCTCCCGACGGGAGAGATAAGCAACGAGTGGGCGATGCCAGTACACCTCATGCAGGCCGGTCCGCATCGCCGGAAATTGGAACCGGTATCCGAAGAGACCGCCCTCGACCACCGCGGCTTCGGCGCGGCGGAGGGCCGGCCGGTCGGCGTACGGCCCGTCGAGGAGCAGATCGAAATCGCCGGTCCACATCTGGCAGTTGCGCGCCATGGGTTTGTCGTAAAGGCCCAGGGCCGCAAGCGACGTGTCGAAGAGCACATGCGCCATGTGATCCGCACGCCGGTTGAGCGCCAGCTCGTTTTCGTACCGGTGCATCCGGTTCCAGCGGTGCGTGCGTTGATAATCGGGCGCGAGCAGCTCCTTTTGAACGACGACCGCATCCGAACCCGGATGTGGTTCATGCAGCCATCCGGATTGCGGGACCCGGATGCCGTCGGGTCCACCGCTGCGGGGAATAAGGTGAAGAAGCGGAATCTGCATCGCCATCGGAAATTGAGCCGCCAAGCTTCGATAGGAGGGCATCCCCCAAAAAACCAGGCTTCCGGGGAAAGGAATCAGATGCAATCGGCCGGCGAGATACCGTTCACGCACCGCGACTGGAAGATCGGCGAAGGGACGAAACGTAAACAAGTAGCGCACCTTCTCCCAATCGGCCGGATCGGAAACGAGAAATGGTTTGATTCCTTCGGGAAGACGGTCCGGCTTCCAATAGGTGAACGGTGTATAGGAATCGGTCGGCAGAAAGCGGAATCCCAGGGCTAGCAAATCGCGCGAGGAAGCTGCGCGCTTTTCGTAAACTTTAGCAAGCAGACGAAGGAAAAAATCTGTGACATCGGCAGGTGCAGACTCCTCATCCCGTCCAAAAGCGTAGCTTTTCCAGAAGGCGCGTTCCGGGCCCTGTTCGGATCCTCCAAACAGCGTCCAGCGGATGCGGCCCAGGTCGTCTTGCGTGCGGGAAAGCGCGAGCGGGAGCAGGACGACAAACCGCTCCTGCGGAATTCGCCCGGCGCGTTCCGCGAGTTCGCGGGGCCAGTATGGATTCTCCTTAAGGTTGCACCCCCCATGCCCGCTGATGGCGTAAGCCGGTTCGCCCCGCCCCAGTTTGATCAACGCAGACAGGATATACTCGGCTAACTGGCTCAGCCCCGGCCGAAGTTCCCACTCCTCCTCGGCCTCCGAGATATTCCAACCGTATGGATCCTCCGGCGGGAAAATTCCCGGATCGGACGCGCCATACGGCCTGCGCCCCAGCCGGGGCGGAGGCATGTATTCCGAATAGGCGGGTAAGGGGAAACCTCGCTTGCGGGAAAACCACGGATACCCTTCAAGCAGCAATTGCCATCCGAGGACAGAGTTTTTGGCCGGACTGGTTTTTTTTACCGGAGTTCGTCGCTTTGCCATGGTGGAGATTATAGTGCGAATGGTTTGTAGCCGCTGGAGCCGGATGGGGGGATCAGTATCGGATAATATGATTCAAGCTTGGCGCTGTGAAAAATTTAGGGTTTGGCTCTGCGTGAGAGCCCCGAAGAACACAAGGGCGGCCCGCCCATCGACGAAAAACAGATCATCTTCGGACCTTGCCATCGGAAATCTGTAATGGGAAATTTTCCAGGCTTCCCGAAAAAAGGCGGCTGGTGTTAAAATAAAGAAGTTGTTCCACTTAACATTCATCCTGGATGCTCCTCTGACCGGCGGTTGGGATAATCATGGCCTTCCGCTTCTCCACGACAGTGCATCCACCTCCTACGACCGTAACCACCGTAGGGATCCGCAATCACCCTGCCATGTATATTTCAAGGGATAACGCCCTTGTGCTGTAAATTGGTTGCCCGCCAATTGAAATTTTCCACTTTAGGAAATATCGGCGATTCCCAAATCCTATCCATTCTCCCCCTCGGATTAAGAACGCCGAGAGCGGAAGCTGTATCTTCAAGTGCAGATTTGTTTTACCGGGAAGGGTTCTGGATAACGCCCAAAAAACAAGGAGGATGAATATGTTCCGGAAAAAGAGATTGTTGGTTGTCAGTGCGATCCTGACCGCCGTGTTCGTTCTTTCCGCATGCGGGGGTACACAGACCGCCGGTAATGTCTTCAAGGTGGGGATTTCGGAAGACCTGACGACCACCAATTTCTGGCAAGCCAACGGGCCGGATAATACCGTCTGGAACGCCTACGTTCTGCTGCCCATGCGGATTGCTTTGTATACTCTTTCCGACCAGACGAATCAGATCGTGCTGCAGGCGGCCGCCGACTGGGCCACTCCGCTCGTTCCGGAAGGCGACCAGTGGTCTCAAACAATTCCTTTAAAGAAAGGGATCACCTGGTCCGACAGCCAACCATTCACGGCCAAAGACGCAGCCTTTACGATCAATACCGTTCTGAAGTTTGGTCTGTTTTCGGGGAATTGGCAAGCATGGGTGGATTATAACTATGTCGACAGCGCTGTTGCCACGGATGATTATACGCTGAAAATTGTCTACCATGCCAAGCCGGGCATCGCCCGCACGGACTGGGGCGTGCTGCAACTCCCCATCCTTTGCGAACATTTTTGGTCGTCGAAGATCGCCGTCGCCGCAAAGCCCCTGGAAGGCCTGGCGCGCCCGGCTGCGGACGCCCCGCAAGCCGACCAGGACACGTATCATGCGAAAGTGAGCGATGCCCAGAAAGCGCTCTTTGCGATCGATCCGAGCGGCGAACCGCTGGCCGGATCCTTCCTGTTTTCCAAATGGGAGAAGGGAGCCTACGCGCAAAGCGTTGCCAATTCCAAATATTTCTTCTCGGGCGCGGAAGTTGTGGAGTATGCCAACGGCGCCTACCATGAATCCAATGCCCATGTATATGACTTCAAAGCGTACGGCGACCTGACCGGCGACAAAATCCTGGACTACAAGTCCGGTCCTTTCGTGCAATCCGTTCAATACATTATCTACAGCGACCAGAACGCCGCATTGCTTGCGCTGCAAAAGGGCGAAGTGGATTACGTCCTCAATCCAAGCGGCCTCTCGAAGGGGCTGGCGGATCAAATGAAAACCGATCCGAAAGTGAACGTCATCCAAAACCCGTC
>JBEKDW010000097.1:0-8091 GCA_050014155.1 Anaerolineales bacterium | reverse complement strand
TATACGGATTCCGAGCAACCGATACACGCTCTCCGATCGGGTGCGCACGCCTACTGTTCGAAGGATATCGAACATGAACAGCTGGCTGAAATCATCCGAATTGTCGCTTCCGGGAAATGGGTGTTCGAAGGCCGCGTGATGGAAGCCGGCGAAAAGCAAGTCTGGCTCGACGAGCAAATGGCCGGAATTAAATCGGAAGGATCGTCCGAAGATCTTTTCGCCCCCTTGACCCAGAGAGAATCCGAGATCCTCAACCTGGTGGCGCGCGGTCTTACCAACAAGCAAATCGGCTACCTTCTCGGAATCAGCGAACAGACCGTAAAAAATCATTTGACCTCCCTCCTGCGTAAAATCGGGGCTAGCGATCGGACACAGGCTGTGGTCTACGCTTTGAAGCACGGCTGGATCCGGTTGCCGGAAGGTAACGGCTCGATCGAATCACCGCCGGTAACAACTCCCAAAGAGGAATAAGCCAGGAACCCCCTATGTCGAATGCCCCGATTCCCGAAAAACCTGTGGATTTGGAGAAGGACTCCTTATCGATAGTCGAACTCATCGATTCCATCGGATCCCAGTTGGAAGAGATCAAACAACAATCCAAAGAAGTCCGATCGCTCATAGGCCAAAGCCGGAGTGAAGTGGACAAAATGAAACAACGGCAAACGGCGGAAGCGATGCGGCTGAAGCAAATACAATCCTCGTTCGATTCCGTCCCCCGGGAGGATATCCGCAAGGCGTTTGAATCCACGATGGACGCCCAACAACGGTTATTTTCGGGGAGCGGTCAGCTGGAAAAGTTACAGGCGCAATTGGGTGTTCTGGACCAATTTTCGAAATTTCTCGAGAAGGTGAATTACTCCTTGAGGCTCAGTCAGCCGGATGTCAAAGCCGGTCCGGCTCCGAAATCTGTGGTCATCCGCGTCGTGGAAGCCCAGGAAACAGAACGTCTCCGGCTATCGCGGTTAATGCACGACGGTCCGGCGCAGGTGCTGTCCAATTTCATTCTCCAGGTGGAAATTGCGGCGCGTCTGTTCGAGATTGATCCAGTGCGGGCCAAGGAAGAACTCACTTCGCTCAAGGCCGCCGCCAATTCCGCATTTCAACGGATTCGGAATTTCATCTTCGACTTGCGTCCGATGATGTTGGACGATTTAGGGTTGATCCCGACCATTCGAAGATATCTGGATGCGTTTAAGGAGCAGGGGCAGCAGGAGATTACCTTCACCTTTACCGGGACTGAACGGCGGATGCCCAACCACATCGAAGTGGTCCTGTTCCGCGCTTTGCAGCAATTGGTAGGCATAGCGCGGGAGCAGAGCGAAGCTTCCAAAATCAAAGTGGCTTTCGACATCGACGAGACAACCGTAAAGGCAGTAATGGAGCACGACGGAAAATTATTGGATGAAAAGGCTGGCGGCCAGGAAGATCCCTACGGTCTCGCATCCCTCCGCGAACGCGTGGAAATGCTTGGGGGAACTTTCGAATATACCGGGCAAGCGGGTCAGGGGACGTACATTCTCCTGCAACTCCCGATCGGCGATTGATCCATTACGCGGTTATCCTCAAGGCCATCAGCCCACTCCGGAAAATTAATCACTTTTTTACAATCCACGGTGGATATTGTATGGGAAGAAAGTTTGGTGGTGAGGGCAACACCGTATTAATCGCCGTAGGACTATTGGAAGCGTTGATGAAGAGTTAATGCAAGGTTTTCGCAATTTGCTTTTGGTTCCATGGCGGATATAATCAAAGTTGGTAACCTTTAGCGAAAGGAGGTGAATCATATGTTGAAGAAGCTGCAACAAAAAGGCCAAGGCCTTGTAGAATATGCTTTGATCCTTGTTTTGGTCGCTATCGTAATTATCGTAATCCTTTCCGTCCTTGGTCCAGCCATTGGTAACGTATTCAGCCAAATCGTTAAAAGCATATAAATTGAACCAGCAAACGATTAACGAATAAATGGAGTCTCGAAACCCTCGAGGCTCCATTTATATTTAGATAATTATTATCCTAATTGGGTTAAAGCATTTATAGCACAACTCCTCTCCTTGACTTTTATCATATAATTAGTATGATAACCTGCAATTAGGCTTTTTTTCACTGGGAGGCTAACATGCGACGTAGAATGATTTTGATTTTGGCCCTTTTAATTTTTGTGGTTGCCGGAGTTATTTATATCGTTTTCCAATACCTGCCCTCGATTTCTTCCGGTGGAAATGCTGGAAAGACACCGACGCCAGCCATAACAACTATGAACATCGTTTTCGTCGCCCAAGACATACCCGCGGGCACACTGATCACGCAGGATGGTGTCACCACGGGACCTTGGCCCAGCACCTATCCGCTACCCGGTCTGGTGACGGATAAGACACAGGTCGTTGGCAAGCGGGCGAGGATTGACCTTCGCCGCGGCGAACCCGTGTTCTCCTCGCAATTGGCCGAAAGCGGGTCGAACGTTTCCGACACAGCCTCGGTAATGGCCCTTAAAATCCATTCCGGCAAAGTGGCAATCGCGGTACCCTTGAGCAGACTTTCGGGAGTCGCTTACGGTATCGGAAATGGTGACCATATCATGGTCGTCGCATCGTTTATGTTCATCAACCTGGATACGAATTTCCAGACGGACATCCCGAACCACATGCTCCTGTGCGGGCTTGACAAGGACAATAAATTGACATGTGAGGAGGTCAACGGTGGGCGGATATTCAAAGAATCCCCGCTCAGCGACGTCCTTTTAGCCTCATACTTTGTTCCGGTTGAAGCCCAACGTCCGCGTATGACCAGCACAATTCTAGTTCAGGACGCCCGTGTTTTAAGCGTTGGGAACGCCAATTCGTCTGGCAGCACGACGGCTCCTGCAGTGGCGGCAACTCCCGCCGCAACCGGAGCGCAGACGTCCACTACACCGGCGCAAACATTAACCACGCCCGATATTCTCGTGATAGAAGTCTCCCCAGAAGAAGCCGTGGCGATCAACTTCCTGATCCGCATGCGCGCGGACCTTACGTATGCTCTGCGTTCCGCCGGCGACACAACGGTATTCAGCATCCCCTCGATGGATCTGAAACGGCTGATGGACGATTTCAAGATCGATCTTCCGCCCAGCCTTGCGTACGGCAATGGCACGCGCGTGGATACACCGTATATTCCTGTGCTGGGCAACGATGTCGTCGTTCAAGTGAGGTAGCGGGAACGTGGCTGATAAGATTCGCGTATTGATTGTCGACGATATTGCGGAGACCCGAGAGAACATTCGGCGACTGTTGCAATTCGAACGCGACATGGAAGTCGTGGGAGGCGCCCGTACCGGCAAGGAAGCCATTACCATGGCGCGGGATACTCAGCCTCACGTCGTCATCATGGACATCAATATGCCGGACATGGACGGTATCACCGCGACAGAAGCCGTCCTGAAGGAACTTCCCAGCGCCCAGATCGTCATCCTGTCCGTACAAAACGAACCCGATTACATGCGGCGCGCCATGCTGGCCGGTGCGAGGGATTTTCTGCCCAAACCGCCTTCGGCCGACGAGTTGGTCAGCACAATTCGTAAAGTCGGTCAGCGGGCTCTGACGCAAGCGGTTATTGCGCCGGCCGTTCAAGGACCGGGAGCTCCCGTCAGCGCATCCACGGCGCATGGTGTTCATGGCAAAATCATCGTCGTATACAGTCCCCGGGGCGGCGTCGGCAGGACGATGGTTTCCACAAATCTGGCGCTCGCCCTGCAAACCGAAGATACTCCCACGATCATCGTCGATGCCGCACTTCAATTCGGCGATGTTGCGGCGTGTCTAAATCTGCAAACTCGGAACAGTCTCATCGACCTAGTTGATCAGGTGGGGGAACTGGACACCGAACTGGTGGACCGCATCTCGGTTCATCATCCCTCCGGCTTGAAAGTCATCGCCGCGCCGGCAAGACCTGAGCAGGCCGAGGCCGTCCAGGGCGCGCAAGTGAGCAAAGTCCTCCGTTTTCTGGCCACGATGTTCCATTACGTGGTAATCGACACCTCTTCAGCACTCAATGAATCCACGATCGGCGCCATCGATTCCAGCGATATTGTGGTCCTCATCGGCGCTCCGGACCTACCAACGATAAAGAACTTGCGCATGTTCTTCGAATTGAGCGAAGCGCTGAATCTGACACCGCAAAAGATCGTTCTCATCATGAACCGCATGGATAAGCGCTATGGGATCTCGGCCGAAAAGGTGGCGGATTTGTTGAAGCAGCCCATTCTGGCTCAGATTCCCCTCGACGACCGGGTGGTGCCACTCTCAACTAACAACGGCGAACCGTTGATTCTACAGGATCGAACCAAACCCGTGGCTCGTGCCATTCTGGAAATGGCCCAGGCCATAAAAACCCGCTTGGCGGAAATCGCGCATTCCAATCAAGAGGAGAAGAAACCGGCTGCGGTCGCTAAAGTCCGATGACACACCTTGCTGCAGAAAGGAAGATAAACCGTGTCACTCCTTAAGAGAATCGAGCAAGGACAATCTCAGACGCCTCAACAGGATGACCTCAGCGCGTCTCGGCTTGCCGAATTGCGATCCCGCCGCCCGGCATCCCAATCCACCGTCCAAGCCGGAACGCGCGACGCGTATTTCGATTTAAAAACCCGGGTCCAGAACAAATTATTAGGGGAACTGGATCCGTCGATGGACGTCAACCGAACCGCGGAAGTTCGCCGCACGATCGAAGAGCTTTTCGAGAATATCCTCGCCGAAGAGAGCATCGCACTCTCCCGCGCGGAAAAGAAGAGGCTCTTTGAGGCGATCGTCGCAGAGATCCTCGGTTTTGGCCCCCTGGAGCCCCTTTTGGCGGATGAGGGGATTACCGAAATCATGGTCAACGGCTCCAAGAACGTCTATATTGAGCGGAAGGGTAAAGTTGAGCGGGTCCCGGTGAGTTTCGAGAGCGACGAACACGTTATGCGGATTATCGACCGGATCGTCTCTCCTTTGGGCCGCCGTATCGACGAGTCGAGCCCATATGTCGACGCCCGGCTCCCGGACGGATCCCGCGTCAACGCGGTCATCCCGCCAATTTCACTTGTTGGCCCGGTGCTGACCATCCGTAAATTCGCCAAAATCCCCATCACCGTCGACGATCTGATCCGATTTGGGAGTATCACCGCTGAGGGCATCGAATTCCTAAAGGCATGTGTCTCATCCCGGCTGAACATCGTGATCTCCGGAGGTACCGGCTCGGGAAAAACTACGCTGCTTAACATCCTCTCCCAGTTCATTCCCGCTGACGAACGGATCATTACCATCGAGAACGCGGCGGAATTACAGCTCCGCCAGGATCACGTCGTCTCCCTGGAATCCCGGCCGCCCAATATCGAAGGGCGGGGGGAAGTGACCATTCGCGATCTCGTGGTCAACGCGTTGCGGATGCGCCCTGAAAGAATCGTCGTGGGAGAGGTGCGCGATGACGCCGCACTGGACATGCTGCAGGCGATGAACACCGGCCACGACGGTTCCATGACCACTTTGCACTCCAACAGCCCCCGCGATACGCTTTCCCGTCTGGAGACCATGGTCATGATGGCTGGAATGGACCTCCCATCAAGGGCCATCCGCGAGCAAATCGCCTCCGCCATCAATCTCATTGTTCATCAGGAAAGACTCCGGGACGGCACACGACATATCACCTACATCACCGAAGTGCAGGGTATGGAAGGCGATGTGATCACCATGACGGATTTATTCGTGTTCGAACAAACCGGCATTGAATCGGGGCGGGTTGTCGGACGCCTCCGGCCGACCGGTTTGCGCCCGAAGTTTATGGATAGAATTGAAGCTTCCGGGATTCACCTGCCCGCATCGGTGTTTGGCATCGGTGAACGGTTGCGCTATTAAATCCGGAGGAAAAAAATCATGTCCGTATCGCTGATTTCCATCATCTTCGTCGCCGTCGCCGTCGGCTTGCTTGTGTTTGCCTTCCTCGGCTCGGGGGAATCCTCCGTCGAAGAGAGGTTAAGCCGCTATACGGAACTCACCGCCCCAACCGATACGGAATCTACCAAGGAAGAAAAAGCCAAATCCTCCCCGCTCACCGATTATCTGGATAAGTCCTTTTCCCAATCAGACTGGTTCGAGGGCATCTCCAAGGATCTGGCGCAGGCTGATCTGAAATTGCGTCCCACGGAATATATTTTTCTGATCGTGATCGCCAGTGTGGGAACTGGAGTGCTGGCGGGATTTCTTTTCGGTAGCATCATTTTTGGATTGATCGGGGCGATCGGAGGGATTTTTATTCCCGGGATATATGTATCGCGGAAAAAAAATGGACGCCTGCACCAATTCGAAGCCCAATTGGCGGACATGCTGAACTTAAGCGTGAACAGCCTTCGGGCCGGCTATTCGGTCATCCAGGCCCTTGAGTCAGTCTCAAAGGAAATGCCGAACCCTACCAATGTTGAAATTCGCCGCGTGGTACAGGAAGTCCAAATCGGCCTGACATTGGACACGGCTCTGGAAAATCTCCTCCGTCGGATGAGCAGTCCGGATTTAAAGCTCATCGTCACCGCCATTAATATTCAGCGCGAGGTCGGCGGCAATCTGGCAGAAATTCTGGATACGATTTCTCACACCATCCGGGAACGGGTGAGGATCAAAGGTGAAATCCGGGTGCTTACCTCCCAACAGACCGTCACGGGATATTTGATCGGGTTTTTGCCCTTCGCTCTGGCCGGTTTTTTGTATCTCGATAACCGGAAATACATTATGAGATTCTTTGACCCAGACACGCGCACCTGCGGCATTCCGATGGTCGTGTGCGGGTTGTTGCTGATCTTCTCCGGTTTCTTCATCATCAGCAAAATTGTGTCAATCGAAGTATAAAGGGCAACCATGTTGATTTTCATTGTTATTGGCGTCGTCATTCTGGGGGCAGGGCTCCTGGTCTATGCAGCCATTCGGATGCCGAAGGATGAGACCCCGCTGGATTCCCGGCTTTCCGAATATGCAGGCCGCGATGTTCCAATCACCCTGGAAGAGATCGAATTGCAGCAGCCGTTCGCCGAACGGGTAATCCTCCCGCTGTTAAAAGGGGTCAGCGATTTCGTCATCCGGTTTACACCCGCCGCAAACATCCAGACGATCCAAGAAAAACTTAATATGGCGGGAAACCCCTGGGGAATGCAAGCCCCGGTCTATTGGTCACTGCAAATCATCTTTGCCGCTTTTTTCGGCGGACTGTTGCTTTTCCTTTTCGTTTTCGGATCATTGAAACTTCAGTGGTGGATGTCCCTTGGGCTGGTATTGCTGGGCGTGGTTTTCGGTTACTTTTTTCCGCGATTATATTTGGACAGCCGGATCAGCAGACGGCAGAATAACATCCGCAAGGCTATGCCGGACGCCCTGGATCTGCTCACCATTTGCGTGGAAGCAGGCTTGGGATTCGATTCCGCTATGTCGAAAGTGAACGAGGAATGGGAAAATGAATTAAGCACCGCGTTCGGGAGGGTGATCCAGGAAATCCGACTCGGCAAGCTGCGACGCGACGCGTTAAAGGACATGGCTGAGCGGGTTGGTCTTTCCGAAATGACGAGTTTCGTCGCTGCCGTAGTGCAATCTGAGCAATTGGGCGTCAGCATGTCCCGAGTGTTGCGCATCCAGGCCGATCAAATGCGTCTGCGCCGGCGGCAACGGGCCGAAGAAAAAGCCCGTCAGGCGCCGGTAATCATGATGCTCCCTCTGGTGTTTCTGATTTTTCCTTCGATCCTCATCGTGCTCCTCGGCCCCGCGGGGTTGATTCTCTTCACCTCCCCTGTCGGGAAGATGTTCTTTGGCGGTGGAGGATAATGCGCGTCCTTCCATCCAAGCGCCGAGGCATCGTCGATTCTCAATCTTTCCATTTTCTGTATAGGTATTTTGTCGATCTTCTTTTTCCACCGCGTTGCGTGGAATGCCATTCCGTCGGCCGCTCCATTTGCGGGAAATGCTATCCCCTCATCGAATGGATCGGAGTTCCGATCTGCCCCGTTTGCGGCCAGCCGCTTGGAAAATCCGTCCGCCATACGTGCGTCGATCCTCATTTGCTCCAGTGGGTTCGATCCGCAGCCGTTTTTTCCGGACCCATGCG
>JBEKDW010000096.1:0-8148 GCA_050014155.1 Anaerolineales bacterium | reverse complement strand
CTGGACCTCCGGGATGCGCGCGTATCCATAGATGCGCGCGATCTCCTCGATCAGATCTGCCTGGCCGACCACGCCCGTGCCGATATCCAGGCGGTGATCCGGCGCAATCACCTGTAGCGTCAGGTCGTCGTCGGAAATTTTTCCGCTCCGCCTGCGCCGGGCGGGGGCTTCCTTCACGCGGCAGACAAACTCCAGGCTTTCGAGGATCTGGGCGACCTTGCGCGGGGGAATATTCACGCCCAGCAGCCGGCGGACTTCCTTCATGGGAAGGTCGACGCGTACGACGGGCGCCTTGCGCGGATAGGTGTCGACCGTATCGCGCGAGATGATCCCGCCGCCGAGCGTGCGCATCAGTTCGGCCGCACGCCCGAGTCCGCGCAATGTGGTGGCCGGGTGCACGCCGCGCGAGAATCGGAAGGCCGCTTCCGAGGGCAGCTTTTGGGCTTGCACCGTACGCCGGATGGAAAGATAATCCCAGGCGGCTGCTTCGAGCAGAATGTTGGCCGTGGTGTCGCGCACCTCGGTCTCGGCCCCGCCCATCACGCCGGCGATCGACAGCGGCCCCTTCTCGTCGCACACCAGGACGGTGAAGTCGTCGAGCGTGCGGGTCGCTCCGTCGAGCGTGACGATCGTCTCGCCCGGATGCGCGGTGCGGGTGATGATTGTCACCGCATTCCCCGACGCGCGGGCCGCCAGCGAATCCCAGTCGAAAGCATGCAGCGGCTGGCCGGTTTCAAGCATCACGTAATTGGTGATGTCGACGATGTTGTTGATCGGGCGCATGCCGGTGCGCGAGAGCCGGCGCTGCATCCATGCCGGGCTGGGGCCGATCTGCACGTCGCGCAGAAGGATCGCCGTGAAGCGCGGGTTGAGATCCGGATTCTGAATGCGGATGCGCAGGAGTTTCTTGAGCGGTTCGCCGGAGGCGCGGAACAGGTACGATGGCGGGCGCAATTTGCGGCCGGTGAGGGCCGACACCTCGCGGGCAATCCCCACCATGTTGGCATTGCGCGCCATGTTGGGATTGATCTTCACGTCGAGGATCACGTCGCCTAAATAGTCCGCCAGCGGCGTTCCCGCCGGAGCGTCGTCGGGCAGGATCATCACGCCCTCGTGGTCGGATGAGATTCCCAATTCCTTTTCCGAGCAGATCATCGAGTAGGATTCAACGCCGCGGATTTTCATCCGCTGCAGGGTGGTCAGCACATTTCCCGGCTGATGTCCGTCGTAGAGCACCGCCCCTTCCCGGGCATACGCCACCTTCAGCGGCTTGGCAAGCGGTCCTTGGCCCTTGTAGGGAAACAGGTTCGGCGCGCCGGTGAGCACGGTATGGATGGTCTGCCCGTCATCGAGTTTGCATAGAACCAGGCGGTCGGCGTTGGGATGCGGAAGAACTTCGAAGACCCGGCCCACGACGATTTTCTCGCGGTCCCAAGCCAGCCCCTTGGCTTTCGGACCCCGTCCTTCGCCCGGCAGCCCGTCGATATATCCGCTGAGCGGAGCTAGTCCGATGTATTCGATCGATTCCACTTCCAGCCCGGCGAAGGTGAGGCGCGAGGCGATTTCCTCCGGAGGGAGGTCGAAATCCACGTATTCTTTCAACCAAGATAGAGGAACCTTCATAGTAAGACTCCCTTTGGATCGAGAGTAGTTTCAATCAGAGTTCGTGGACCATCGACCATGAACCACGGACCATAGAGCATCGACCACCGACCACTGATTTGGACTTTGGGCTATGACCAATATTCTTTTTTGGATTTCTCGCCAATTCACCAAAGACCAATGGAGAATTGTGTCGGCGATGGTCCATCGTCCATAGTCGATGGTCGATTTTAGAACTGCTCCAGGAACCGGAGATCGTTGCCCCAGAAATATCGAATGTCCTCGATCCCGTGGCGCAGCATGGCGATTCGCTCCGGCCCCATGCCGAATGCAAAACCAGAGAAAACCTTCGGATCGTATCCGCCGTTGCGAAGGACGGTCGGATGGACCATCCCCGATCCGAGAATTTCCAGCCAGCCGCTGAATTTACACACCGGACAGCCCTTCCCTCCGCACACGAAGCATTCGACGTCCACTTCCATGCTCGGTTCGGTGAAGGGGAAGTGGTCGGCGCGGAATTGGGTGCGCGCGCCCTCGCCGAACATCCGCCGGGCGAAATCCGCCAGCGTGGCTTTTAGGTTGGCGAAGGTTATGCCCGGTCCGACGGCCAACCCTTCCACCTGATGGAATTGGATTTCCGAGCGGGCCGAGATCTGTTCGTAGCGGAAGCACATCCCAGGCAGGATCACCCGCAGGGGAGAAGGTGCGAACTCGCGCATGGCGTGGATCTGCCCCGGGCTGGTATGGGTGCGCAGCAGGACGCCCTCCTCGGTGGTGTAAAAGGTATCCCACATATCACGGGCGGGGTGGTGCGGGGGAATGTTCAACAGGGTGAAGTTGTAATCATCGAGCTCGACGTTTGGGCTGCGGTAAATTTGGAATCCCATCTCGGCCCAAATCGCATAGATCCGGCGCAGGATCAGTGTGGAAGGATGCAATCGCCCGCGGCGGAGGGGACGTCCCGGAAGGGTGACGTCGAGCGCCTCGCTTTGCAGCGCGTGGTCCAACGCCGCGGCGTTGATTCGCTCCTCGCCGGCGGCGTAGGCCGATTCCAAGGCGCGTTTCACTTCATTTCCGCGTTTGCCCGCCAGCGGGCGTTCCGCGGCCGGGAGCTTTCCCAGGTCGCCGAGGAAGGTCGAGAGCGGGGCGCTGCGTCCGAGGTAAGCCTGCTTCCAGGCGGCTAGTGCCGCCGGATCGTTCGCCTGCGCCAGCGCCGCCAGGGCTTCCTGCTCCAGCGTGTCCAATTGCTCCAGCATCATTCCTCCTTAAAAAGAAACCCCCGTCCGGTTCAGGGACGGGAGGGACCTCCCGCGGTGCCACCCTGATTGCCCCGGATCGGGGCCTGCTCGCCCCGGCACCCCGGAGCACGCTCCCGGAGGACCGGTACCCCGGCTAACGGTGGGGTTCCGCTTCCATCTACTGGCCCCGACCGACAGAAATGCACTTTCAAACTCGGCCAAAGCGTTCAAAGGAAGGGCTTGGGAGGGAACTTCTGCGGCTCGCTTTCGGGAACGGATTTCAGTCCAGGTCCATTCTTCCCTGTCGATGCCCGGCCGCATACTTTCCTCTTTCACTGCCTTTTGGAGATGTGGGAATTATCTCCCAACGGAAAGTTCTGTCAAGTGAGACGAAGCGCCCGGCGAGGCGGAAAAGCAACGCAGGGGTAATGGAAGGAGAATTGGGCGGTGTGGATTAACGCAGGACTGCTCAGGAAAATTTTCCCTTCAGGCAGGCGACGGACAATTCAACCGCACCGTCCAACCCGCAGTTGGAGGTGTTGATACTGAGATCGTACAGGCGCGCATCCGTCCAATCCTGGCCGGTGAAAGCACGGATATAGGCTGCCCGATCCCGGTCGTTGTCCTCCATCAACTTTGCGGTTGCCGGTGCCGAAAGATGATACAGGCCTTCCAGACGCTCAATCCGGGAGGGCGGATCGGCGAGAATCAGGAGCTTGAGATGGCGCGGATGGTCGCGGAGGATATACCGGCCGCAGCGGCCGATGAAGACGGCGCTGGTTTTTTCTGCGATGCGCAGTATGGTCTCCGATTCCAGTTGGAAAAATTCCCGGTCGGTTGGAATGTAGCGGTCTGCCGTCAGGTTGAGGGCCGGATCCAGCAGCTCGGCCGTTCGCGAATAGGATTGCCAGAATGTCCGCAGGCGCTCCTCGCGATGCGCCAGGTCGGCTTCAGCCATGTGAAGCCGGTTCGATACCCGTTTAAGGATCTCCCGGTCGAAGAACGGGATGTCCAAACGCTCCGATAGTTTCTTCCCCACCGGCGCGCCGCCGCTGCCAACCTGATGGCTGATAGTGATCGCATACAATTTTTCGTTCATGGTTCCTCCGGTGCAGGCCCGCAGCGCGGGGCGCCGGGCGATCCTCCCCCGCCTCCTCCGGAAAAAGGATGCATGCCGGAAAAGGATCGCCCGGGGATCGCAGGATTCCGTTTTCCGTCAGCTCGCCTGCACCTTTTCGAACTGGCTGTTATACAGATCGGCGTAGAAGCCATGGCGGGCCAGCAACTCTTCGTGCGTGCCCTGTTCGACGATGTCGCCGTTGTTCATCACCAGGATCCAATCCGCGTCGCGGATGGTCGAAAGGCGGTGGGCGATGATGAAACTGGTGCGCCCTTGATCAACACCTCGGTGTGGGTGTCGACCGAACTCGTGGCCTCGTCCAGAATCAGGATCGAGGGGTTGGCGAGTATCGCGCGGGCGATCGTCATCAGCTGCATCTGGCCCTGGGAGATATTGGTCGTCTCCTCGTTGACCATCATGTTGTAGCCGTCCGGTTGGGTGCGGATGAAGTGGTCGGCGTGGGCGGCTCGCGCGGCGGCGATCACTTCGTCGTCGCTGGCCCCGCTCCGCCCGTAGCGGATGTTCTCCATCAGCGTGCCGTTGTAGAGCCAGGTATCCTGCAGCACCATGCCGAACATGCAGCGCAGATCGTCTCGCGCAAACTCACGGATGTCGTGGCCGTCCAACAGGATGGCGCCGCTCGAGACGTCGTAGAAGCGCATCAGAAGTTTGACCATGGTGGTCTTGCCGGCTCCGGTCGGACCGACGATGGCGATCTTCTGCCCGGGTTGGACCGTGGCCGAAAAGTCGTTGATGATGATTTTATCGGGGCTGTAGCCAAAATGGACGTCCTTGAACTCCACCTTGCCAAGCACGCGTTCCGGCTTGAGGGCGTTGGCGACGTCGGGTGTTTCCTCCGGCTCGGCCAGGAACTGGAACACGCGCTCGGCCGAGGCGGCCGTTTGCTGGAAGACGTTGGAGATGTTGGCAATCTGCGTGATCGGCTGGGTGAAGGAGCGGACGTACTGGATGAACGCCTGGATGTCGCCGATCGTGATCATGTTGCGCACGGCCAGGTATCCGCCCAGGATGCAGATGGCCACATACCCCAGGTTGCCCACGAAGTTCGTGATCGGGAACATCAACCCCGAGAGGAACTGGGATTTCCAGGCCGAGTCGTAGAGGGTGTTGTTGAGCCCGTCGAACTGTTCGACGCTTTTTTCCTCGCCGTTGAAGGCCTTCATGACTACGTGGCTGCCGTACATTTCCTCTACGTGGCCGTTGACGTGCCCCAGGTAATCCTGCTGCCGTTTGAAGAAGACCTGCGAAACGCTGACGATCGCGGCGATGATCACGAACGATAGCGGAAGCATGGCCACCGCCACCAGGGTCATCTGCCAGCTGATGGTGAGCATCATCACCAGCACGCCGATGAGCGTCGTTACGGAGGTGATGATCTGTGTCAAGCTCTGGTTTAGGGTCTGGCTGACCGTATCCACATCGTTGGTCACCCGTGAAAGGATCTCGCCGTGGTTGGTGCCGTCGAAGTAACGCAGTGGCATATGGTTGATCTTCTGCGAGATATCCTTGCGGAACCGGTAGGTGATGTTCATCGAGACGCCCGACATGATCCAGCCCTGGACGTAGCTGAACAGGGCCGAGACCAGATACAGGCCGAGCACGAGCAGGATGATGTTGCCGATGTATACGAAGTCGATCGTGCCGGTCCCGGCGATCTTCGCCAGCACGCCTTCAAAAAGCTTGGTGGTGGCTTTGCCCAGGATCTTGGGGCCGACGATGGAGAAGACCGTCGAGGCGATCGCGAACAACATCACGACGAGGATCAGGATCCGATACTGGCCCAGGTAGGCGATGAGCTTCGTCATCGTTCCCCGGAAGTCGCGGGGCTTTTCCCCCCGCATCATCGCTCTCGGACCGCCGCCGCCCATCGGCATGGCGCCGCCCATCAGGCCGCCGCGGCGCGCGGGACCCCGGGAAGCGGTTGGTGGTGCGCTATGCATGTTCATGACAGCTCCTCCTTGCTCAGTTGCGCCGTTGCGATCCCCCGGTACACTTCGCAGCTTTTCATCAGTTCGGCGTGGGTTCCCTTGCCGGCGATTTTGCCTTCGTCCAGAACGATGATCTGTTCCGAATTCATGATCGTGGAAATGCGCTGGGTGACGATAAACAGCGTGCTCCCGGCGACCTTTTCCTTGAGCGCCCTGCGCAGGGCTGAATCGGTCTTGAAATCCAGCGCGGAGAAGCTGTCGTCGAAGATGTAGATCGGAGCCTTCTTGACCAGGGCGCGGGCGATCGATAGGCGCTGCTTCTGGCCGCCGGAGACGTTCATTCCGCCTTGGGCGACTTCCGCCTGCATTCCCTCCGAATTGTCGAAGATGAACTCCGACGCCTGGGCGATGTCGGTCGCTTGCTTCAATTCCTCGTCACTCGCCTCCGGATCGGCATAGAGCAGGTTGGTTTCGATCGTCCCGGAGAACAGACTGCTCTTTTGCGGAACGTAGCCAATCCGTTCACGCAGGTCGTGCTGGCTGACCTCGCGGATGTCGATCCCGTCGACCAGGATCCCGCCGTCCGTCACTTCGTAGAAGCGGGGGATCAAGCTGACGATGGTGGATTTGCCCGAGCCGGTTGTGCCGATGAAGGCGGTGGTCTGCCCCGGCCGGGCGGTGAAGGTAATGTTGTGGAGGACATCCTCCTCGGCGCCGGGGTAACGGAAGCAGACGTCGCGGAATTCGACCGTACCTCGGAACGGTTCCGGGAAGTTCTTCGGAGATTGCGGATCGTGGATCGACGGTTTGGTCTCGAGCACGTCGGCCACACGGTCGGCGGAAACCGCCGCGCGGGGTAGGATGATGAACATGATCGAGAGCATCAGGAAGGCGAAGACGATTTGCATGGCGTATTGCATGAAGGCCAGCATGTCGCCAACCTGCATCTTCGAATCCGCCACCTGGTGGGCGCCCACCCAGATGATCAGCAGGACCAGTCCGTTCATCACCATCATCATCACCGGCATCATAATGACCATGATGCGGTTGATGAAAAGCAGGGTGCTGGTGACATCCTTGTTGGCCTTGTCAAAACGGTTTTCCTCGAAGGACTGCATATTGAACGCCCGGATCACCATCATGCCGGAGAGGTTCTCGCGGGTTACCAGGTTGAGCCGGTCGATCAGTTTTTGGATGCTTTGGAACTTGGGCAGAGCGATCACAAAGACGGTGAGGATCAAGCCGAGCAGTACGATCACCGCCAGGGCAATGATCCACCACATCGACGCGCTTTTACCGATCGCGCGGATCACACCGCCGACACCGATGATGGGCGCGTAGATCACCATGCGCATCACCATGATCACGACCATCTGGATCTGGGTGATGTCGTTGGTCGAGCGGGTGATCAGCGAAGCGGTGGAGAACTTGTCAAACTCCGCGCTGGAAAAGCTTTCCACCTGCTTGAATACGGACCGGCGCAGATCGCGCGCCACTCCGGCCGCCGTGCGGGCCGAAAGGAAGCCGACGATTACGGTGCAGGTTCCGGAAAGTAGGGTCAGGAGCAGCATCAGGATCCCGGTGTGGATGATGTAATCGGTCTGTAATTTTTCAGTGTTCAGCCCCAGTGCGGTGTATTCCGTTTTGACAATGCTCACCGCCATCTGGTTGATCATGCTGTCCCCCAGGGCGGAGAATTTCGTGTCGATGGCGGAGGTCATCGTGGCAAGTTGGGCAGGGGGAAGATGAGCCAGCACCGTGAAGATGTCCGTTCCGGCCGGGATTTTCGTAAGGTCGAAGCCGAGACTCTGGGCCATGGCGGCGGCTTTGGCGGGATCGGCCATGACCGTCTCAATGGTGCCTATGACCAGGAGTCCCTTGCCTATGATGGGGTTCAGTTTTTTGATTTCTGCGGCGTCGACGGCTTTCAGGACGTAGATCGGTCCCTGCGCGAGGGCGGGATAATCCTTAAGGTATATTGCATAGTCGGGGGAGGTGTTATCCACCAGGGTGTAATCGCCAAGGACCAGAGCCTTGTTGTCAGCGCTGAGGAAGACGACCAGTTTGTTCATCTCGCTCTGGCGGATCGCCTTGGGCACCGCATTTTCCACACCACCCTGCTGGATTCCGTTATTGACGATCTTGGACATGTAGTCCGGGAGCGCCAGATCGGCATTGGCCTGGACGAAAAGCAGCCCGACGGCGATCAGGATCAGCCAGAGGTAGGGTTTTAAGTATT
>JBEKDW010000095.1:0-8148 GCA_050014155.1 Anaerolineales bacterium | reverse complement strand
AGATACCCCCGCTGGATTGGACCTCGGCCGGCGCGGGGATGATGTTTTGCAGATTACTCAGCGCTTCGGCGATCTGGGTGGGATCGAATGACGATGTCATCGTGGGGTTTCCTTGGAGTTTATCTTTCTGGCAGGCTGCGAGAAAAAAGATGATCGAAAGGATTGCCGCGATTCGCTGCAACGACGGAGATTTGTCAAACATATTTACCCATGCCTATCGAGGATCAATTCGAAAAGCCGCGTGCGAGTATAGCATAGTGGATGGAGGATGGTGCTGCTTCTTTCCAGCCTGATGTTTTACCGCTCGTTCATCGTAACCCTTCGCCCGGCTGCGGTCCGAGGACAGATGGCAGTTGGTATACAATATTCCCTGTGCCCCCGAACTACCGATACCCCGCGAACGTCACTCTTTCTATCGTCTGCGATCTGCTGCTAGGAAGGCGCCGTTCCTTCGTCCGCGATGCTGCGGAATTGGCCAAAGGGATACGGCGGTTTCGGATTATAGGAACTATTCCCCCGGATACAAATCCTCTTTTGTTTCTGATCAATCATTATTCCCGCCCCGGGTTTCAAGCCTGGTGGATCGCCATCGGGCTCGAATCGGCCGTCGGCCGGGAGATGCACTGGTCGATGACCTCGGCTTGGACGTTTCCGGATCCGCTCCGCTCGCGCCTGATTACCCCGCTGACGGAATGGACGCTGGCGCGGGTTGCGCGCATGTACGGTTTCACGCTGATGCCGCCGATGCCGCCCCGCCCGCAGGACGCCGCGCGGCGGGCGGATTCCGTGCGACGGATTCTCCGCGCGGCGCGCGTTTCCCGGCCGCCGATGGCGATGGCCCCGGAAGGGATGGATTCCCCCGACGGGCGATTGATGCGGCCGCCGCCGGGCGCGGGGCGTTTCATCGCGCATCTGGCTGATGCGGGTTACACTCTCGTTCCGGTCGGGGCGTACGAGGACGATGACGGCTTCAGTTTGAAATTTGGATCTGCGTTTCGCCTGCCGACTTTCACGCCGCCGGATCCGCAAGTGCGCGAGCGCGAAACGGTTAGAATTGTGATGCGTTCCATTGCCGCGCTTTTGCCGGATAGTTTGAGGGGAATATATAGCTGACCTCGCCTCTATCCCCGACCCCTTCGGGGTCACCCCTTTCCCCTCCCCATATTGGGGAGGGGAAAGGGGATGGGGAATAGGGGAGAGGTCTTCTGGAGGATCCATGCGCAAAATCGCCGCCTGGGAATTTTTCACGGTCAACGTATATTTTTTCGGTCTGTCCTTCATGTGGAACAGCCTACATCTGATTTTGCTGCCCACGATCCTGCTGCTCTACGTCGCCAACGATCAGAAGAACACCGTCCTCGGATTGCTGACCGGGATTGGATTGATCATCGCGATGGTCATCCAACCTATCGCGGGCGCCGTCAGCGACCGGTGGGCGTCGCGCTTCGGCAGGCGGCGGCCGCTGATCGCGCTCGGCACGCTGGGGGATTTTCTCTTCCTGGGCGTCATGGCTATCGCCGCCGGAGTGCCCGGCCTGGCGATCGGATACATCGGGTTGCAGTTCACCTCCAACACCGCGCACGGCCCGGTGCAGGGACTCCTGCCGGACCTTGTCCCGACCGAGCAGATGGGACGCGGGAGTGCGATCAAGAGTGCGCTCGACATGCTCGGGCTGATCGTCGCCTCGCTGTTCATGGGTCGGTTCCTCGCGGAGAACGGATCCAACTGGCTTTCGGCGGTGGCGATCGTCGCGGCGGTGCTGGCGCTCACTGGATTCCTCACGTTGGCCGGATCGCGCGAGAAGGACAGCCGCATCGGTTCGTCCGATGCGCCGCGCCGCGAGGGGCTGAAGGAAATGTTCCAAGTGCACTGGAACACCGCTCCCGGCTTCGCCTGGCTGATCGTTTCGCGGTTCGTTTTTCTGGCCGGGGTGTACGGCGTGCAGGCGTTCGCGCAATATTTCATCCGCGATACGCTGGGCGTGGCCGATCCGGTTAAGCTGACCGGGGATTTGATGGCGGCGATTGCGATTTCGCTGACGGCGTTCGCCTTCGGCAGCGGCTGGCTGTGCGACCGCTTCGGACGCAAGCCGCTGCATGTGGCGGCGGCGATCCTGGTGGCGGGCGGAAGCCTACTGATGATCCTGGCCCATTCCTCGACTGCGGTTCTCCTGTGCGGGAGTGTAATCGGCGCCGGGGCGGGCATTTTCATCACCTCCAACTGGGCGCTGGCTACCGACCTCGCACCGCAGGCGGAAGCCGGGAAGTTCCTCGGGCTCACCAACCTGGCCACTGCAGGAGCCGGGGCCCTCAGCCGGTTCACCGGCCCGGTGATCGATTATCTGAACAATGCCCGGCCGGGACAGTTCTTCGGATACACCGCGTTGTTCCTGAGCAGCGCGTTCTTCGCGCTCCTCGCGCTGGTTGTGCTGCTCCGCGTTCCGGAAGGATTCAAGAAGCGCTGTTGATTCATCGGAAAAGACATCGATCAACGATCTTTTTCCCAATCCAACGCTTGCTATGTATTGATGGGAGCGATCCGTCCTCTACGCGATACCGATTCCTCCTCGCCCTGAAAAACACCAGGGCTCCTCGGAATGACATACTGCATATGTCATTCCGAGGAGCCGCTTAGCGGCTCGAGGAATCGGTAACGCATGGGATTAAATACGCCGCCGCATAGTAATGTCAGAGAAATAACCGAATCTGCTGCTGAAAATAAATCCCCCTGGGATCCCGAACCCATTCTGATAAAATTACCTTTCCGCGGTGTATTCCAAATGTTGGGAGGAACAATGCGCAAAATATCTCTCATCGTCATGGCGCTGACCCTAGTCGGGATGGCTTGTGCCTGTCCCAACCTCGCCGGCATCCAAAGCACACTAGACGTCGTACAGCAAACCGTCGTAACCGGTATGACGGAAATCCCCGCCACCATTAAGGCGGGTGCGACGGAATTCTCTAAGTTGACGCCGGCCTCGGCCAACGGGACCATCCGCGGCCATCTGAGCTACCCGAGTGAGGTCCTCGTCGCGCAGCGGATCATCGCCTTCGATACGGCCAGCATGACTAAGGTTGCCGAGGTTTCGACCGTGCAGGGCCAAAACACGTATGCGCTGAGCGTGCCGGAGGGCGATTATTACGTCGTCGCGTACACGCTCGACGGCAACCTCTCCGCTGGATATTCCCAAGCGGTGCCGTGCGGATTATCGGTCGACTGCACCGACCACAGTCTGATCGTGGTACACGTCGACAGCGGCACCTTCGTCGAAAATATTGACCCGCAGGATTGGTACGCGCCGGACGGAACCTTCCCGGCTGCGCCTTGATATGGAATTCCGTCTGCATTCCCTGTACCAGCCGACCGGCGACCAGCCGCAGGCGATTGAATCGCTCGTGGCCGGACTGAAAGCCGGCGAGAAGCACCAGGTGCTGCTGGGCGCAACCGGCACGGGGAAAACCTTTACCATCGCCAACGTGGTGGCGCAGACCCAAAGGCCCACGCTGGTGATCGCCCACAATAAAACCCTCGCCGCGCAGGACTACGCCGAGTTCCGGGATTTCTTTCCCGAGAACGCGGTGGAGTATTTCGTTTCCTATTACGATTACTACCAACCCGAAGCCTACGTCCCGCGGCACGACCTCTACATCGAAAAGGAAACCGAAACCAACGACGAAATCGAGCGGCTGCGCCTGGCGGCCACCGCGGCGTTGGTTTCGCGGCGCGACGTGCTCATCGTCGCCTCGGTCTCGTGCATCTACGGGCTGGGCTCGCCGGAAGCCTACGGCAAAGTGGTGATCAACCTCCAGCGCGGGAAATCCTATCGCCGCTCCGCGCTCCTCCGCCAGCTGGTGGAAACTCACTATGAACGCAACGACACCGAGCTCAAGCTGGGCACCTTCCGCGTCCGCGGCGATACGATCGAAGTGATGCCTGCCTATGGGGAATCGATCTACCGGATGTCGTTCTTCGGCGACGAACTGGAGCGGCTGAGCGAGCTGCATCCAGTGACGGGGGAGATCCTGAGCGAGCCGGAGCAGATCGCCATTTATCCGGCGCGGCACTACATCGCCGAAAGCGAAAAACTGCGCGAGGCGATTGTCGACATTGAAGCCGAACTGGACGAACGGATCAGGTATTACCAGGCGCAGGGCAAACCGCTTGAGGCTGAACGGATCGAACAACGCACGCGCTACGACCTGGAGATGCTGCGTGAGGTGGGCTACTGCGCCGGGATCGAGAATTATTCCCGCCATCTCGACCGGCGCGCGGCCGGCACCCCGCCGTGGGTGCTCCTGGATTATTTCCCGCCCGATTTCCTGCTGGTGATCGACGAGAGCCACATGACCGTTCCGCAGATTCGCGGGATGTCGAGCGGCGACCGCTCGCGCAAACAAACGCTGGTGGACTACGGTTTCCGCATGCCCTCGGCGCTCGACAACCGGCCGCTCTCGTTTCCGGAATTCGAGGCCCATGTGGGCCAGACGATTTACACCTCGGCCACGCCCGGCCCGTACGAGATGCAGCGCGCCAACCGCGTGGTGCAGCAGATCATCCGGCCGACGGGGATCGTCGATCCGGAACTCGAAGTGCGCACGGCGCAGGGCCAGGTGGACGACCTGCTGGGCGAGATCCGCGCCCGTACCGCGCGCGGGGAACGGGTGCTGGTGACCACGCTCACCAAACGCATGGCCGAGGATCTGGCGGAATACCTGGCCAATCTCGGGATCAAAGTGCATTACCTGCACTCGGAGGTGCAGACGCTGGAGCGCATCGAAATCCTGCGCGACCTCCGCTTAGGCGAGTACGACGTGGTGGTGGGCATCAACCTGCTGCGCGAGGGGCTCGACCTGCCGGAAGTCTCGCTGGTGGCAATCCTCGACGCCGACAAGGAAGGCTTCCTGCGGTCGGATACTTCGCTGATCCAGACCATCGGACGCGCCGCGCGCCACGTGCAGGGCAAGGTGATCATGTACGCCGATAAGGTGACTGACTCGATGCAGCGCGCGATCGACGAGACCAACCGGCGGCGGAAGATCCAGGTGGATTACAACCGCGAGCACGGGATCGAGCCGGTGAGCATCGTCAAGGCCGTGCGCGACCTGACCGAGCGGCTGCGTTCCGGAGCCGCGGAGGAGAAAAAGGCGGAAGAGGAAAAGCGCTTGGGCCTCTCGACGGCCGAAGCCGAACGCGTGGCGCGCGACTTGGACCGGGAGATGCGCGCCGCCGCCCAGAACCTAGAGTTCGAGAAGGCCGCCGCGCTGCGCGACCAGCTGTTCGAATTGCGCGGATTGATTGAAGAAGAGAAGGTGGGGAGGGGGAAGAAGGAAACGTTCCGAAAAGCGGACCACCGACCATAGACGATAGACCATAGACCATGGACCATAGACCATCGACCATGGTCGACTGTCCATGCTTTGTTTGAAATGACATTGGGAGTATGTCACTCCGAGCCCCGATAGGGGCGAGGAGTCGCGGTCTTTCACTGGGAAAACTTATCTGCATGAATTACGACGGAATAATCTTCGACTTTAACGGGGTTTTGTGGTGGGATAACGCGCTCGTGGAAAAAGGCTGGCAGCGCACCGCCGTGGAGCTCCGCGGCTCGCCGTTTTCCGCCGAGGAAATCGCGCGGATCGTCCACGGACGCAACGGGCGGGATACGCTGGAATACCTGGCCGGCCATCCGCTGGAGGAGATGGAAATCCGGCGGTTGATGTACGAAAGGGAGGCGGCCTACCGCGAGCTTTGTCTGCAGGAAGGGGAGAATTTTCGCCTTTCGCCCGGCGCGGAAGATCTGCTGGATTATTTGAAAGCCCGATCCATACCGCGTACGATCGCCACCGCGTCGGAGAAAATGAACGTGGATTTCTTTGTCGAGCAGCTCGGGCTGGCGCGGTGGTTCGATCCGCGCTTGATTGTCTACGACGACGGCGTACGGCGCGGGAAGCCGGCGCCGTATTTCTATCTGCAGACGGCCGCCAACTTAAAATTAAATCCTTCACGCTGCGTGGTGGTTGAAGACTCTCTTACCGGAATGCGCGCGGCGCGCGCCGCCGGGATCGGTTACCTGGTCGCCCTGGGATATGCTTCAGCGGATGATGACGGGCTGAAGGAAATTCCGGTCGATGCGGCGGTGCGCAATCTCGGGAAGTTAGACCGGCGGGGATTGTTCGGCGGCGATGGATAGACCCCTGCCGGATCGCGGACAGCCGCCGGAACCTAGGATTTTATTTTAAATTCAAGCCCGCCGGAGATGGCCAGGGTGATGTTGGCGATCACGGCCGTGATGATCCCGGAGATGAATCCGATAATCGCGTAGAGGATCGGAAAGAAAATGCAGGCGCCCACGCCGACCAGGGTGCTGATGGTTCCGTTGTTGGATCCGTTGTTCGAAAGTGCACTCTGGATAACTCCACCCGCCAGGAGGCTGGTCGCGGAAAAGAATAGTCCGAAGATCAAACCGAATAACCCATACAATATTCCTAGAAATTTTGCGAGCGAAAAGATTCCGATCCGTTGGATGACAAGCATGGTTCCTCCTTTTCGACACGGGAATGGGACTTTTGTTCCACAAGGATTATAGACGAATTATTAAAAAGGAATTGCCGTATCTTTTTTGGCAAACATCGGAAACGAGGGGAACCCTTTCGGGGTTTCGTTGCCGGTTTGGATAAGTGAAGGACCGTTGGAAAGGGAATTTCGTTGGAACCGGTGGTGTACTTTTACGCGAGGGCCGCAACGCCCGGTCTGCTTACCGCGGATCCATTTTCCGATCTTTGATTTTTTGTCAGGGCTGCAATTCCAGCGAGAAGATCGTCACCGGGCCGGAGCGACCCGACAGGCGCCGGTCGCCCAGGCGGTGCACGGCCGGTTCGCCGGCTTCCTCGTAAGTGGCCTGGCTGAGCAGCACTTGTCCCGGCCAGGAGTCCTCCTGCAATCGTTTAGCGATGTTGACCGTGTCGCCCACTGCGGTGTAATCCATCACCGTCTCGGAACCGATATTGCCGACGATCGCCTCACCGGTGTGCAGTCCGATGCCAAGAGCGATCTCGCCCGAAGCGAGGTTCATGGACGGGAGCAGTTCGGCGAAAGCCAGCTGCATGCGGCGGGCCGTTTCCACCGCGCGGCGGGCGGCGTCCGGCTGCTCCACCGGCGCGCCGAAGAACGCCATCACCGCGTCGCCGATGAATTTGTCGAAGGTGCCGTTGTTGGCGAAGATCACCTCGGTGAGGACGGGAAACACGCGGTTGAGCACGTCCACCGCCTCGCCGGCGGAGTGATTCTCGGTGAAACGCACGAATCCCTTGATGTCGGCAAACAGCACCGTCACCCGCCGGATCTCGCCGCCCAGGCGCAGGTATCGCTCCGGTTCGCCCAGGATCGTGTCGGCCATTTCCTTGGACACATAGCGGTGCAGCGTGCGCCGTAGCAACTCGTTGCGCTCCTCCAGGTCGAGGTGCAGCTTGCGCAGGCGCAAGAGCGACCGCGCCCGGGTGAGCAGGATGACGGATTGAAGCGGCTTGCCTAGGAATTCGTCGGCTCCGGAATCGATCGCTTCCAGCCGTTCGGACTCGTGCCCGGTGACGATCATCACCGGGATCATGCGGGTGCGTTTGTCTTCCTTGATGGCGCGGCAAATTTCCAGCCCGTTGCCGCCCGGCATTTCGATGTCCAGCAGGACCAGATCGATGCTTTCCCGTTCCAGGATTTCCATCGCGGCTTTTCCGTTTCCGGCGGGAAATACCCGGCAGCCGGAGCCTTCCAGGTAGGTCTGTAGAAGCTCGCGGATGTTCCGATCGTCATCAGCGACGAGAACCTGGGGGGGACGGCCGAGGATGGTTTGGAGATCCATGGAAAAAGCGGGGAGACCCGTGTCCTTTGCACCGGTATCCTACCGGAAAGTTGTTGGAATGACAGGCAATTCTTCCTCCCCCATTTTCCTTAGGAAAATGGGGGAGGACAAAGGAGGGGGTGGTATTCTTCCAAGGCATTTATGATTTCGCTTTTCCAATTCCGTGTCTTCCGTGATCTTTCGGTGAAATCCGTGTTCGCATTTTTCTTGAACGGTTGAATAGCATTTATTAACATCAAATAACACGGCACTCCCATAAACCGGATTTGCCCTTCGCCAAAGCTGGTGAGGGT
>JBEKDW010000094.1:0-8159 GCA_050014155.1 Anaerolineales bacterium | reverse complement strand
CTTGCACCCAGCCTGAGTTGAATTTTTGAACGGTGTTGTTGTAGTTGGCTTTCGCGTCATCAAGCGCTTTCTTGGCGTTGGCCAGATCCAATTCCGCCTGGGCCAGCGCCGTCTGCGAGATCTTTAAATCGTCGAGCGTTTTCTGCGCGCTGATCAGGTTGGCCTGTGCGGAAATTACCTGTTGCGGATAATAGGCGGGATCCATCTCGATGAGGACCTGGCCTGCGTTGACCGGATCCCCCAAGTGCACGTGCACCGTTCCCACTCGACCGCTGATTGAAAAAGCCATCGATGCCTGCTGCCTGGCCTGGATGGTCCCGGTGGCGCCGATCGAGGCGGTTAACGTTCCGCGCGCTACGGTATACGTTTGCAATGATTGCGATTGCCTTCGAGCACTGCCGCCCAAAACAAATACCAGCGCGACCACACCCGCCACAACCAACAATCCGGCAATGAGAACGGCTCTCCAGTGTTTTTTCATACATCCTCCTGTGGGGTCGTCCGCAGGCTCTGGGGATTAATCAATTCCATCATCCACCCCCCGTCAGCGAGGTGGACGGATTAAGCACAATGACGTCACCTTCTTTTAAATCCCCCTTGGTCACCACGCTCATCGTGTCGTTGTTCGTCCCAAGCTCGACGGTTATCGGCGTTTGCACCCCATTCCGAAGGACGAACACCACCAGCGAGCCATTGACATTCCGCAACGCCCGGTTGGGCACCAGCAGAACGTCGTCCAAATGCGAGACCTCGATCTCCACCGCCACCGTCATCCCCGGAAGCATATTTTTATCGGCGTCGGAAACCACAACTCGGATCGGGTAGGAAACCGATCCCCCCGAAGTGGAGGCATTCAACCCGATTTGCGTGACCTTTCCGTGGTATGTCGTATCGGGAATTGCATCCAGTACAATTTGTGCGCTCTGGCCTGCGGCCAGGCGGTTGTAGTCCACTTCCGCGACGGGAACGTCCACATGCAACTCGGAGAGATCGGCGATCACCACCACCAACGTTCCCGGACCGACCATGTCGCCTTGCACCACATTCACCGCCAAAATGGTTCCAGAAAATGGAGCTTTGATTTTCACCTGATCGAGGGTCGCCTGAGCGGAGTCCACTTGGGCCTGTGCTGCCTGGATATCCTGGGCCGGCACGCCGTCCTTAAGGCGGTTATAGGCGGCCAACGCGTCGTCATACTGGGCCTGCGTCAGGTCCAATTTCCCCTTGGCGATATCCATCTCCCTCTTTGCTTCCTCGGTGCCGCCGGATGTACCGACTCCCAAATCATGGTATCGCTGTGCTTTCTTCAGTTCCTGTAGGGCATTCTGATAAGCCTGCCACCGTCTCTGCAGTTCAATCCTCGCCTTAAAGCTACCGTCGTTATGCGCACTATAGTCTTGCCAATCCGAATACGTTTGATCGACTCGAATCTGGCATTCTTTCAGCCAGCCTTCGTTATAATTTTGAAACGCCTTGTCATAATCGGTTTGGGCGGTATCCAGCGCTTTCTTGGCGTTGGCCAGGTTCAATTCCGCCTGGGCCAGAGCCGTTTGGGAGGTCTTCAGATTGTCCAAGGATTTCTGCGCGTTGATCAGATCGGCCTGGGCGGAAATCACCTGTTGCGGGTAGTATGCGGGATCCAACTCGATAAGAACCTGCCCAGAATTAACTTGATCCCCCAACTGTATATGCACCGTCCCAACCCGGCCGCTGATGGAAAATGCCATCGATGCCTGCTGCCTGGCTTGGATCGTCCCCGTGGCGCCGATCGAGGCGGATAGTGTGCCGCGCGCCAGAACAGACGTTTGCAATGATTGCGATTGCCGTTGAGCACTGCCTCTCCGGATAAAAATTAGCGCAATCACCCCGGCAATTACTAACAATCCGACGATAAGAATGGCTCTCCAATGTTTTCTCATGCATCCTCCTGTGGGGGCTTTCACTGGCCCCTATTTATTTACGGACAGCTACAAGGCCCGGTTTTCGAACGCCGTGTCAACCCCGTAATGTCCTGGAGGTTGTTGTACGTAAAGGACGGTTAGTTCAACCTGGAAAACCGGGTTTTTCTTTTACCAAATCGACGCGAAAATCATTACCTCGTCCTATTGGAATATACAAACTTGTTCTCATTGTAACCTGTGATTATGGAGAATATATGTAAAAAACGTTAAAAATCGGATAAAATGACGCGGATTATGCCCGGGAGACGGTATACTGCGTCTCCACCCGGAGAGACCGAATGACGAATGTGACTTCAACGGCAACGCTCGATCGAAAAGCGCGGATGAAGATCCCTTACGAAGAACCGCCCGAACGCCCGGTTGCGGAGCGGTTAAAGGACTTTATCGAAACCCGGCTCCCGCTCACACCCGAACGGGCCATTCGCGAAGCGTCGCGCTGCCTGCAATGCCCCCTCGCCCCATGCGTCAAAGCCTGCCCGGCGCATAACGACATTCCCGGCGCCCTGAGGAAAATCGAGCAGAGCGATTTTCTCGGTGCGGCGGATATCTACCGCCAAACCTCGAGCATGTCGCAGATTTGCGGCCGTGTGTGTCCGCATGAACAACTCTGCCAATGCGCCTGCGTCCGGAATAAAACCCACGAGCCGGTTTTGTGCGGCGCGCTGGAAACCTTCGCGGCGGACTCGGGCCGGATGCACGACCGGTTTTTCATCCGCCCCGGATCTCCCACCGGCAAACGCGTGGCCATCGTCGGTTCCGGGCCGGCCGGGTTGGCCTGCGCCGAACAGCTCATCGCCCAGGGTCATCAGGTGGAGATATTCGAATCGGCCGCCGCCCCTGGTGGAATGCTCGTTTACGGAATCCCTGCGTTTAAATTGGAAAAGTCGATCGTCGAATCCATGGTGGAAGATCTGCGCCATGCCGGGGTAACGTTCCGGTTGAACACACCAATCGGTAAGGATTTACCCGTTGAGCGTCTGCTTGCCGAAGGATTTCATGCCGTTTTTCTGGGGATGGGAACATCGATCCCGTCCGGAATCAAAATACCGGGAATCGAATTACGCAGAATCTACGCCCCGAACGAATTTCTGGCGCGCCTGAACGTGAGGCCGCAATATCTTCCTCCCGCCTGGCAGGGGCGCCTTCCGATCGGTCAAAAAGCGGTCGTGATCGGCGGCGGGGATACGGCTTCGGATTGTCTGCGTTCCGCCTTGCGAATGGGCGCCAGCGAAGTGACTTGCTTATACCGGCGGACGGAAGCGGAAATGCCCGGAGGCAGGAAGGACCGCGAGCTGGCGCGCGATGAGGGAGCGGTCTTCCACTTTCTCGCCCAGCCGGTTCGCTTCCTGGGGGATACGGATGGGCGGGTTTGCGCCGTCGAATGCCTAAAGTGCGAATTGGGAGAACCGGATGCGGAGGGGCGGCGCCGTCCAATTCCCATCGAAGGATCGAATTTCACCGTCGAAGCCGAAACTGTCGTACTGGCTCTTGGATATGGTCCCGATCCGGAAATTGGCGGATCCATTACTGGATTGGAAATGCAATCCAACGGGCTGATCCGCGCCGATAGGCAAAACGGCGCCACCTCGCGACCGGAAATCTTCGCCGGTGGGGACGCCGTCAGCGGGCCGGATCTCGTGTCCACCGCCATGGTCTCCGGCCGCCGGGCCGCCCAATCCATCGACCTCTTCCTGCGAACCCCCCGGGATTGACCCGTTCCCGCGCTCTCTCTTCCTACCGGATCGTGGCATAATATTTGCAGCCTGATATGGATACGGTCCCGAGGACCCCGATCGCGTCATGTCGCCCTATTTACCGGAAATTCTAGCAGCACAATTTTCCGACGGTTCGTTCTCCGAGAACCTGACGCCGGGGAATCTTGTCGTGCCATCTCCACGGCGTGCGGCGCGTGGACGAACCGGCGAGATCCTATTTGTCGCCCTTGACCTCCAGACCCGCACCCCGATGCCCGCTGCGGAACTCGACCGGCTTTCCGCGCTGATGGCGCAGGTTTATTTTGAAACACCCGGCTCCGTAACCGCTGCGTTGCGCGCGGCGTTCGTTGCGGCCAACGCCGAAGTCCTGCCCTTCAGTCAGGCCACCACGCCCATCGGCCCGATGACGAGCGGGATGGTCCAGTTGCACGCGTTGTGCGCCATCCTGCGCGAGGGCGATATTTACCTGGGGTTCGCCGGGAACGTTCTGGGTCTTCTCATCCACGAAAACAACGTCGAAGTCTATCCTCCCGCGGGGGATTCCCCATCGCGCGCCCTGGGCACGATGCTCAACGTCGACCTTCGCTATGGGCACTCGTCGCTTTCGGGGACCACTACGGTCATCCTCGCCGCTTCTCCCGTGCCGGGTTGGTCGGCAGCAGTGCCATCCGGTTTGGCCAACCTTTCGTTGAATTCGATCGCGGAACGCATGGCCCAACAAAGCGCATCGCGTCCGGAACCATCCGGCAGCCTGATCATCCGCTTCTCGCCCGAACCTTCTCCGGAAAAATCCGCATCGCCCGCCCGGCGGTTGCCCTTCCTCCCGCAGAAGCGCGACGCCAAAGGCGCTCCTCCGACTGCATCCGGTAAATCACAGGCTCCCTTCATTCTGCATGCAAAGACTAAGGAATCTGCAGAGAAACAGAAGGCGGCTGCGACAACCGCATCAACCACCGCCCCCAGGGAAGAGAGAGTCGATTCATCCCGCGCGAATATTCCCAATCGGCGTGTGGAAACACCACCGCCCCCCGAGCGAAAAGAAGAACCTTCTCCGGCCAGCCAGGCTCGGATGCATTCCCCTATTACCGTCGCACAACCAGCGTCGAAACCCGGTATCTCACCGCAGGAAGCCCTCTCTGCCTTCGGGCATTCCTTGCGCGTGACGCTCGCATCGGCGGCCGATGCGACCCGGTCATTCCTTGCGGGGATTCTTCCCCGCGGTGTGTTGCAGGAAAACAACCGCCTCTCCCTTCCCCCTGCCGTTCTACTCGGCACGGCCGTCGCCATTCCGCTGCTGGCGGTGGCGGTGGCGGCGGCTCTATACTTCCGCCAGGGATATGCGATGGAATTTTCCCGGCTGATGCAGGAGGCCCGGACCCAGGCGTCGGTTGCCAACGCGCAAACGGATCCGTTCAAAGCCCGTGACGCCTGGCAGAAGACGTTCGACTTCCTCAAGACCGCTGCCCAGTATGGATCCTCGGACGAGTTGACCACGCTGCGAAATCATTCGGCCCGAATGCTCGACGATTTCGACGGAATCACGCCATTGGAATTTCAACCCGCCGTCTCCGGCGGGTTGGAGGCCGACGCCCGGATCACCGTGCTCCTGGCTCTCGACCGGGAACTTTATGCGCTCGACAGCACTCAGGACCGGGTTCTCCGCCTGCTACTCGGCCAGGGCGGATACCAAATGGACGATACCTTCCTTTGCCAGTCTGGGGACTATCCGGATATTGCGGTTAATTCCCTGACAGACATCGTCTGGGTTCCGGATATTTCCATCGGAACGCAGACTCCGTCCTCAACGCACGGCGGGGCGGTGGTTGCCATGGACGGTAAAGGCACGCTGCTATATTGCCCGCCGGGCGGCAAATCCATGGCCGGAAAGCTCGTCGTACCGCGGACCGGCTGGGCCACGCCGACGGCGATCGATTACTATAATGGAAAGCTCTACGTGCTCGATCCGCAGAACAACGGATTGTGGCGTTATGGGATGAGCGACAACGGGGGATTCGACCAACCCCCCTCGGATTATTTTTCTGCAAACCACCCCTCGCTGGCCGATGCCGTGGATTTTGTTGTAGCCGACGGTGAAGTGTTCTTCCTCCACGCCGACGGGCACGTCACCCGTTGCCAGTATGATCCCCTCTATCAATCCGCGGACCAGAATTCCACCGGCGGAGAATTATGCGAGGACATCCTTTTCAACGATACCCGCCCCGGACGCACAGTGGGTTCGCAGATTCAAGACGCGCTTCTCAGCCGGATCTATTACAGCGAACCTCCCGAGCCGACCCTGTTCTTCCTCGATCCGCTCGGCCGGGGCGCCTATCGTTTCAGCATGGCGTTGAATTTCATTTCGCGCTACCGCGTGACGATCGCCCCGGAGACGCGCGAGGCAACGGCGCTGGCCGTCGGCGCGGATAAAGTGCTGTACCTCGCCGTAGGCAACCAGATATACTACGCCCAAACCCGCACTCCCTGATCCCCGCCCGGGCGGATGTCCTGGTTTCCCCCATCGCATCAATTTCAGCCCGTCCCTTTGACAGTCACCCCCGTCGCGGTAAAATTCCGCACAGAAGGATAATCCGCATCTCATGAGTCGCTGGCACGGCAAATACGTGATCGGCCTCACCGGCAATATCGCCACCGGAAAGAGCGTAGTCCGCAAGATGCTCGAGCATCTGGGCGCATTCGGCATCGATGCGGACGAAGTCGCGCACCGGGCGATGTCGCGCGGTGGACCGGCGTATGAAGAAGTGATCCGCCTGTTCGGCGAATGGATCCTCGATTCGGGGGGTGAAATCAACCGCAAGGCACTCGGGCGGCTGGCCTTTGCCGACGCCAAGTTGCTGGACCAACTGGAGGAGATCATGCATCCGCTGGTGATCCAGGCGGTGGACCTGCTTATCGAACGCTCGCATTCGCCGGTGGTCGTACTGGAAGCCATCAAACTGTTTGAATCCGGATTGGCCGATGCGTGCGATACGATCTGGGTTGTGGATTGCACACCGGATGTCCAGATCGATCGCCTGGTCCGCAAACGCGGTTTGAGCGAAACCACCGCCCGGCAACGGATCGCGGTCCAACCCGCCCAGAAAGGGAAACTGAAGCGGGCCAAGGTTGTTATCGAGAATTCCAAATCCTTCGAAGATACCTGGAACCAGGTGCAAAACCACTGGGCGGCAGGCCCACAACCCCAACCGGCGGAAGCTGCTCCGGCTCCGGTCGCGCGCGGCAAACCCGCCATCCGGCGCGGCCGCCCCAACGACGCCGACCTGATCTCATCCTTCTTCAACCGTACGCGGAAGCCCGCCACGCCGCTGACGCGGGGCGATATCATGGCCGCCTTCGGCCAGAAGGCCTACTTCCTATTGGAACAGGACGGCGACGTCGTGGGCGCAATCGGTTGGCGGGTGGACAATCTGGTGACACGCGCGGACGAAATCGTCCTGACCAAGGAAGCGCCGGTCGATCAATCGCTCCGGCTTTTAATTGCGGCGATGGAATCCGCTTCGGCTGAATTACAGAGCGAAGCGGCGCTGATTTTCTCCGAACCAAACCTGGCCAAAGCCGACGCATGGAAAACCGCCGGATATGCGCAGACCCTCATCGAAAACCTGGGTGTAAAAGCATGGCAGGAAGCCGCCGAGGAATCCGAAGTGGCCGGCACCACGCTGCTGTTCAAGCGGTTGCGGGAAGACCGTATCCTGCGACCCATTTGATAACTCTCCCCAGACAATCCAGCAAAAAAAGGATGGCGTTCTCCGAGAGAACGCCATCCTTTTTTTATCTCAAACACAATTATGGATTAATCCCGGATGTTCGCCCGGCGATGAATCTCTATCGATCAAACCGCTGCAGAAGATTCTTCTTTGCGCTCGGTCCGATATTCCTGTCCGCCGAACCGCGTTAACACCACCGCACCTAAACCGAAGGATAAAAATAAAATATCCAATAATGATCCCGCGCAGGGGATATATGCTAGCCCGCTCGCGACGAGCGTGAGAATCATCGTTCCCACCCCGGCCTGAACCGCGGGATGCCAGTTCGCTCCCAGCAGTGCCGTCAACCCTTCACCCGCCTTCGAACCCAGCGCGACCCAGCCCATCAGAACCGCCGCCAACAAGATAAAGGCTCCCAATAAACTAACCGGCGAAAGGCAGATGGTAAACGCCAGGAGCAAGAGTAGTGCTGCCGCGGCCACCAGCGTGAGCATGCCGATCAGGAACGAAACCGCGGGTTGTCCGGCAATCGTCCGGGCCACACGCCGGGTGGGTACGGGCAGGAACATGACAACGAGAACGGCTATGGCCGAGAGCAACAGGACTTTGAACAGCAACGCCGTTCCCTCATACCAGAGATCGATTTTCCCCGGGATGAGACCACCGAGGAGAAAGTCCGCGGGCAAGATTCCAAAAGAGGGCGTCTTCACCGAACTGGAATCGGACAGCGGAAATTATCCGATGCTTTTCATTGATCC
>JBEKDW010000093.1:0-8264 GCA_050014155.1 Anaerolineales bacterium | reverse complement strand
GATGAATTGTGGACCTTGATCAGATCTGGAAAAAACATTGATGCAATAATGTTATAGCGTTCTATTGCCCCAAGAGTTGGTTTGAGGGAAGCAAAAAAGGTAGTGGAAGAATTTTCCGCAAATATTTAAATTATGGGCGGGGTAAAAGGCGGAAAAAGAATATTGAAGATCGAAATAATTAAAAAAATCAAAGAATCCAGGTCCAACACGCGATTGCAGTACGCCAGCCATTGTCTTTCCAGGAAATCATCACATCCAAAGAATGAAACGCCCGCAAGGGCGCTTTATTTTTTAGGATACTTACCGAGCACGATCGCCTGTTTCACCTCGGCGATGGCCTTGGTGATTTTAATCTCGCGCGGGCAGGAGAGCGTGCACTGGAAGATCGTCCGGCAGCGCCAGACGCCTTTTGTATCGAGGAGCGCCGCGGTGTGTTCGGCCGCCCCGCGATCGCGGCTGTCGAACAGGAAGCGGTGCGCCTGAACGATCGCCGCCGGGCCGGCATACTCCCCGTCCGCCCAGAAAACCGGGCAGGCGGCGGTGCAGCATCCGCACAGGATGCACTTGGTCGTGTCATCGAAGCGCAGACGCTCGGCTGGGCTCTGCCGCCGCTCGCGCCCGTCGGCGGGGAGTGGCTCGTCGTTGAGAAGGTATGGCTTCACGCTGCGGTAGGATGCCAGGAACGGCTCCATGTCCACCACAAGATCCTTTTCCACGCGCATCCCCAGGAGCGGCTCGACCGTGATCCGGGAACCCAATTCGCGCACTAGTGTTTTGCACGCCAGCCGATTTGTCCCGTTAATCCGCATCGCGTCGGAACCGCAGATGCCGTGCGCACACGAACGGCGGAAGGTCAGGCTGCCGTCCAGCTCGTCTTTCGCCCGCACCAATAGATCCAAGACGCGGTCGCCAGGCCCGGCCTCGAGCTTGAAGTTGGACCACCACGCCGCGGGTTTGCGTTCCGGGTCGAAGCGTTTGATTTTCAGGGTAACCAGCATATCCCGTTCCTGTTCAATGTAAGATTCCTCGCGGCGATGTCACTCCGAGCCCGACAGGGCGAGGAGTCGCAATCTTTTATTGGCATCCCTCATTAATACACTCTTGCTTCCGGCTGGAACGTGGTGATCGATACCGGGCGCCGGTCGAACCGGATCCCTTCCGATACCGGCCCGGCTCCCGGGGAGCCGGCGCGGAAGGCCAGCGTATGGTGGAGCCAGTTCGCGTCATCCCGCGCCGGGAAGTCCTCCCGGAAGTGCGCGCCGCGGCTTTCGGTCCGGTGCAGGGCGCTTGCGGCGGTCGCCTCCGCCAAGTCGAGCAGACAACCCAGTTCGTAGGCCTCCAGCACTTCGGTGTTCCATTTTTGCCCGGCGTCGGCCAGGCCGAGATGGCGGTACCGTTCCTTGAGATCGCGCAAAATGCCCAGTGCCTCTTCCATCCCCTTCGCGGTGCGGTACAGGCCGACTTTATCCGTCATGCAATGTTGCATCGCCGCGCGCAGGGCGCCGACGCGTTCCGGGCCGCGGCTCCGTTGCAGACGGGCGAGTTCCCCGAGCGCTTCTTCAGCGGCATGCGCAGCGGGACCGGCCGGGTTTGCTCCCGCGCAGAATTCAGCCATCGCGCGGCCGCTGCGCCGCCCAAAGACCAGCAGGTCGACGAGCGAATTGGTTCCCAGGCGGTTGGCGCCATGCACCGAGACGCAGGCGCATTCGCCCGCCGCAAACAGCCCGGGCACGGGCGAGAGCGCCCCGTCCAGCACGCGCCCGTCGCAATCGGTCGGGATTCCGCCCATGGCGTAGTGCGCCGTCGGTTGGATGGGTACCGGCGCCTTCATCGGATCGATCCCCTGATAGACGCGCATCATCTCGATGATATCGGGGAGCTTGGCTTCGAGTTGCGCCGCGGTCACGGTTTTACCGCCGGGCGCGCTTTGGCAGCGGTTGATCGTCTCCGGGCGGATGTCGAGGTAGACGTAATCCTTCCCGTCCGCGCCGCGCCCGGCGCGGATCTCCTGGTCGATGGAGCGCGAGATGATGTCCCGCGGGGCGAGGTCCAAGAGTTTCGGGGCGTAGCGCTCCATGAAGCGCTCGCCCAGGCCGTTGATCATGATCCCGCCCTCGCCGCGCGCGGCTTCCGACAGCAGGATTCCCATTTTGTAAATACCGGTGGGATGGAACTGGAAGAATTCCATATCCTCCAGCGGCAGCCCGCGGCGGAAAACCGACGCGACCAAGTCGCCGCTGAGCGAGTGGGCGTTGGAGGTGACGGCAAACATCCGCCCGAATCCGCCGGTGGCCAGGAGCACGGCCTTGGCGAGAAAAAGGTGCGTCTGGCCGGTGGCGATCTCCACCGCCGCGACGCCGCGCGCGATCCCGTTTTCGAGGATCAGGTCGAGCACGAAGAATTCGTCGAAGAAACGGATCCCGCGGCGGATGCAGTTTTGATACAGGGTTTGCAGGATCATGTGTCCGGTGCGGTCGGCGCTCTTGCACGATCGCATCACCGGGGATTTGCCGAAGTCGCGGGTGTGGCCGCCGAAGCGGCGCTGTTCGATGCGGCCGTCTTCCGTCCGGTCGAAGGGCAGCCCCCAGTGTTCCAGTTCGAGCACCGCGTCGATGGATTCGCGCGCGAGGATTTCCGCCGCGTCCTGGTCGACCAGATAATCGCCGCCCTTGACGGTGTCGTACATGTACCATTCCCAGCGGTCTTCCTCCATGTTTCCCAGTGGCGCGGCCACTCCGCCCTGCGCGGTACCGGTATGGGAACGGGTCGGATACATTTTCGAAATCACCGCCACGTTCGTCCCGTGCTCCGCGTGGAGCGCGGCCATCAATCCGGCCCCGCCGGCTCCGATGATGATCGCGTCGAAGGTATGCACCTGGGTCATTGGCGCACGCCGCCGATCACGGCCGCCGCGCCCAAGGCGGTGATGGAGAGCCAGAAGAGGAAGAGCAGGGTGCGCAGCACCCGGCGCGCCGTCCGCCCGTGGATGTAATCCTCCAGCACCTGGCGCAGGCCGTTGCTTCCGTGCGCGAATGCGAAGCACAGAAGCGTGGCATCGTAGGCGCGCCAGCCCAGCGACGCCCAACGCATGGCGACGTAATCCAGACTGATTTTATGGACGCCCACCAGCATGTCCTGGATGATCACGTGGCCCCACACCAGCGGAACGAGCAGGATCGCGCTGAGGCGCATAAGGGTCCAGGCGACGGTGAGCCAGGAGCGGCGGAGCGGGGCGGGGGAGGGAGCTCGCGCGGTCATGCGTTTATCAATGCCATCCGAGAAAAGTATAGCCGATGAAATTTCCGCCCATGATGATCCCGGCGGGCAGCCAGAGGATGGCGGCCAGGAGGATCGTCAGCCGGACGGAGAGCCGCTCGCGCTGGATTGTCCAGGCCGAGGGCAGGACGAGGTCGAAGAGCGCGATGCGGAACCCGTTCAACCCGTGGTAGATCACACCCGCCACGAGCGCAATTTCGGCCAGCATGAAGCCGGGCAACCGGTAGAGCCCGATGAAGTCGTTATAGTACTGCGGGTAAAAATAAACCAGCGAGGTGTCGACAATGTGGATCGAAAGGAAAAGCAGCGTGGCCAACCCGCTGATGCGGTGGAGGATAAAAGCGATCATCCCTTCCCGCGGGCGGTAATGGGTGGAGGCGTAGGTGAATTTAATCAGCGATTGCATTCACACTCCATCATGCAGCCACGGACCGGTCCGGTAGCCGCGCAATATAGTAACACCCAAGCGGCCGGAAAAGTCACACCCCAATTTCGCGGCAACCGGGCCGGATTATAGACGAGGATGCAGAGAGAGGCTAGAGGATATCGGAAAGTTACGGCAGGGAGCCTGCCCGCAGCATGTCATTCCGAGGCTTCTTTAGGAGCCGAGGAATCGGTGACTAATTAATAAAAATTCAGCCTTATAGTACTTGAGGGTTTGCTTCTATGCGTTACCGATCCCTCGCCCTTTCAGGGCTCGGGATGACATACTGCATATGTCATTCCGAGGCTCCTTTAGGAGCCGAGGAATCGGTGAGTTTATCGGCTATTCCATCGGAAGGGGAAAATCGGCGGCTTGTTCAGGCTCACTGCAACGCGTGTATTAGGGCGACCGGATCGAGGATCACTCCAAAGGAATATTGCTTGCCCTCGTGGGATATTTCAATCGTACGGCCGGTCTGCAATGACGTGGACCAGAAGACATCCGGCGTGATATCTGGTTTAACTTGGGCCGCCAGTGCGTATACTCCGGCGATGTACGGGATCGACCAGCTCCAACCGCCTTCGCGGTAGAAAACATAATCGTTGACCCCGGTGGGGCTGGCCGTCGTCCGCGAATCCATCGGGACGAGCAAGGTGTTTTGTAAGCTGTACCCCTGGAAAAATTGATCCGCCCACCATATTCCCGGTTCGTAAGACTCGAATTTATTTGGATCGGCCAGCGGTGCGCGGCCCATGGCTTGAAATTGTAAACCGTAAATATCCGATTCGCTCGAACAAACAATAAATATCCCCGCATCTTTGGCCTTCTGAACCGCTGCCGTGATCTCGGCGTACCCCTTGCTCTGAGATCCCCAACCGACGGAGATGGAAAGAACGCGTATTTGCGGTCGGAAGGCAATTGCCGGTTGATCTCGATGATTCTTAGCACGGATTTGGCCAGGCAGGCAAAGTCATTGGATTCATAGGTTCCCTGGCTGCACATCGCGGTGGCGATGAAATATAAATCGGCCTCCGGCGCGACGCCGACGGTTTTCCCGACGGCAATGGATGCGACGGCCGGGCCGTGCATTGAATAACTCGCACCCTGGATATCCGCAGTTTCTTCATATAACTGAATCCGGTCCGCAAATTCCTGGTGATCGACGAGCAAGGTTTGATCGATGATGGCTATGCCGATATTCTTTCCGGTAATCCCTTCCCCGTGCAGCGTTTGGAGGTTCAATCCCGGGTTTTTACCGAGATTCATAATCTGTTTCCAATCAAAACCCGCCGGCATTTTATCAGCCGGGGGCCATGTGGTTTTGTCGTCGAAATCGGCGTAGGACAAATCCTTTAATGAGTTGCGAAGATCCAACCCGGAAAGGTCGTAACCTCTGAGATCCACTTGCCAGTAATCTCCGGAATCGGGGTTATAGGAGGGTAGGGCGGATAATTTCCCCCTTCCAAAATCTCCCGCCGAAGGATGCCGGTCGATTTTTGGAAAGACAATCGGGACGGATGTCCCGGACGTGTCCGATGGCACGTATTTGGTTGAAGTGGGAGTGACACCGGATGGTCGGGTCGCCGTCGGGTAAGAAATATTTCCGCAGGCGCTCAATGCCACCGCAACCACTATGGATAATGCGATTGATTTAATGTTCATGGCCTTTCCCTCCCTTGAATCATCCGTCAGAATCTGTGGGTCGAGCGACTATATCAAACCATAATAATCGTCCTCAGGATGAGCCATCCGACGTTCCCATTGCGAAAGCTATACGTGTGTCTGACGTTATAATCATTTATCCAAATGAATCGCTATTCCATAGCTTATCCGCAATATTCACCAGGCATTAATCGGACAATGCAGATGAACATACAAACACTTATATATTAATCTTGGCCGATAATTCGTGGTCTTGTGATTAATTAATATCTAAACTTCGAAATTAATATGGAAGAAGAAATAGATGCGGGGAGAGGATTATCAATATCTCCGAAAAAACAAAAAGACATCAGGTATAGGAAAAATTATTTTCAATCAGCTCCGGCAATTCCGAAAGGTTTTGTATGCGATGGGGAATCCCGGGATCGGGCGGTGGAATTCCTTTTGCCAGCCATACGGGAATAATTCCCAGCGTTTTGGCAATCAATAGATTGGGTATACGATCGTCGATAAAAATGCAGTCTTCGCCTTTGGCCTGCAGCCGGTCCAAGAGAATCCGGTAGATCCCGGCGTCCGGTTTGCGAATTCCGACTTCACTGCTGACCAAGGTAATTTGAAATATCCGATCCAGTCCGTTTATACGGCGCAAGCGCACCGACCATTCCGCGATGTCGTTGGATAGCATCGCCAGGGAAAACTTACCACTCAACTGTTGGATGGTATCTAAAAAATGCGGATCCAACCGCAGGCAGGTATCCAGATATTCGTTCTGGATTGTTGGATATTCCCCGTCAAGATTCAAACTCTTCCAGAATTCGCGGCTCGAGATTTGCCCCAGGCTAGCGCGCCGGTAGGCGGCGTGCACATATTCCGCATCCAAGGCGAATCCCCGTTTCTGAAGAAAGGGAACGAGCCGGTTGAGGATGTCGTCACCTTCTTCGAAGATCACGCCCATCGCGTCGAACACGATCCATTTGGTCATAGGAAATGGAACTCCATCCTGGAAATCAGGCTATGTCCCCGCAACGCATTTTTAACTTCCCGTTTCGGTGCATTGTTATTACAGCTGTTTGGTAAACCGTAGCCCCGTCTCATCGTATCCCAGGCGGCGGTAAAACTTGTGCGCCTCGGTGCGCTGTTTGCCGCTGGTGAGGGTGAGGCGCGTCGCGCCGCGATCCCGCAACCAGCCTTCGATCCATTCCAGCAAGCGCTTTCCGATTCCGCGGCCGCGAAAGGATTCATCCACGACCAGGCCCATCAAGCGGCCATACGAGCCGTTGATTTCCAGCGCGTAGTCAATATACGCTCCAACCAACCCGACGACCCGGCCGTCCAACTCCGCGACGAAGGTTGCGTGCTCCGGCAGGCGCGAGAGGACGGTCAACCTTTGCGCGATCTCATTTTCCGAGGACGGGTATCCCAATTGCGTGATCAACCGGGCGACATCGGTGGAATCGGACGGCCGAGCTTCTCGGATGGTGATGTCAGTCATCCTTTCGCCTCCGCAAGAATCATCCTGGATATGACGATGGACCATAGACCATGGTCCATCGTCTGCGGTCGATCGTCCCCGATTATATTGAATGAACGAATGTAATATCAAGATGCAAACGTGATTAAACCAATTTCTTAGAGAGAAAGAACCGGCGATGGCCCGCCGGAAGCTCCTCCAAAATGCCGAATACACTGTAGCCGTTCTTTTCATAAAAAGGGAGTGCTTGAAAACTAAGCGTATCCAGATGCACGTGCCGGCAACCGCGCCGGAGGGCTTCCTGTTCCGCCGCGTCCAGGAGCTGCGAACCGTACCCCAGGCCGCGCTTTTTCTCCTCCAGCCAGAGGACGCCGACGTGCAGCCAGCCCCAATACGTTTCGCCAAGCAGCCCGCCGGATACAGTCCCGTCCGCTTCGCGCAGGAACAACTCCAACGGCCGGTAGTCTTCTTCCGGAGCGTATAGGCGGTTGAAACCGTGAAGGCCTTCCCGCACCACGCGCACGTCCTGCTCGGAAGGATTTTCTTCGACTGTGATTTTACTTTTCGATGTGTTTGCCATTGTTTATCCTGACGGTTCGATAACCAGCTAGCGGGAGCATCCGGCGCCCAAAACTTTTCATCATGGATGCCATGTCGCAGGTTGGATTCCTCCGATCGGGAGGCTGCACTTCTGCCGTGCGGAAGATCATTTCGCCGGGAGAGAAGAATTAAGCCAGCATGATTTGAACACCCGTCTTGGAAATGTTCAAACGAATACTCGGCGGGAGCGCATCATCGGTAATCAACTTGTGGATGACCGTCAACGGTGCGACCTGGATCCCGGCTTCCTCGCCGAAGGAGGTGTGGTCGGCCAACAGGATAACTTCCCGTGCCGAGCGGATCATGGCTTGTTTCATACTGATCTCGGAAATGGTGTGGTGGGAGAGGCCGAAATCAAGCGTGATCCCGCTGACCATCAGGAATAACTTATCCGCCCGCAGCTCTTTGAGCGCCCCTTCCGCGGTCGGGCCGACCAGCATCTGGCTGCTGTGGCGCAAAGTTCCCCCGGTGGAAATGAGGGTGATTCCCGGTGTGTGGTTGAGAGTATCAAAAACAACAACCGAGTCTGTTATCACCGTAATATCTCTTTTTTGTTTCAACTCCTCGGCCAGGTAGGCCGCGATGGGGCCGCCGTCGACGAGTACGACATCGCCGGGCTGGACGAGGGTAGCCGCCTTATTGGCTATTTGTCGGCGGCGAATTTCCACCTCGTCGCGTACATTTTGTTCCGCATCAATAACCTGTACGCCGATCCCATATTGTCCGGCATAAGCTTTAA
Source organism: Anaerolineales bacterium (assembly GCA_050014155.1). Taxonomy (GTDB): domain Bacteria; phylum Chloroflexota; class Anaerolineae; order Anaerolineales; family RBG-16-64-43; genus FEN-1073. The sequence goes on along the minus strand of JBEKDW010000093.1, from coordinate 92 downwards.
CCTGGCGGGTTAAATTCTTATACCACTCATGTTCGGTGAAGGGGATGAGAAAACCAATTTGACCGGGCAAGCTGGCCGTTGAACGCGGCGTA
>JBEKDW010000092.1:0-8313 GCA_050014155.1 Anaerolineales bacterium | reverse complement strand
TGATCATAAATGACGCCATGGGGCACCTCCTACTCCATTGCTTCGGCGACCAGTTCGGAAAGCCCGGCCACCTTGACGCCCAATCCGAAGTGCGTGACGCAATCGGTGAACTGCAGGCGGCAGTTAGAGCAGGTCATCGTGACCGTTTTAGCTCCGACTGCCCGCAACTGTTCGATCTTGAGCTCGAACGCGGCGTACCGGTTGGGATCGGCTTCCTTGATCGCGATCACGCCGCCCCCTCCGCCGCAGCAGACGGCTTCTTCCCGGTTTGGCGTCATCTCGTGGAAGGCTTGCGGGGCGAGCACTCCCAGCACCTCGCGCGGTTCGCGGATAAAGCCGCCGCGCCGCTGGATCTTGCACGCGTCGTGGAAGGTGATCGTTCCGCCACCGTCGAGCGCGCCGCGTTTGACCTTGATCCGCCCTTCGCGGATGTAATTCCACAGTTCGCCGGCGATGTGCGTCACTTCGATTCCGACCGGAACTTCCATCATGTTTGCTGCGTTCCAGCGCAACGCGTCGTACGCGTGTCCGCACTCAGTCACGAGGATCCGCTTGACACCGAGTTCTTTGGCGGCATCGAATACCCGTTTCATAAACATCACGGTGCGTTCCGGGCTGCCCTCGTAGAAGCCGAAGTTCACCACCTCGCGTCCCTTCCGGCTCAGGGTCCACTTCTCGCCGGCTTTATGGAGGATTTTGGCGATGGCCGCCACGTTGCCGGGGAACTTCATGATTTCAATCGAGGAGAACACTACCAGCGTCTCGGCGCCTTTTACGTCGATTGGCAGCTCCACCTCCCACTCGTCAGCGATCCATTCCATGCGCTGGTCAAACACCGCATCGGTCACGCCTAATGGGCTGCCTTCCGTCACCTGTTTCTGGACGGCGGCCATCAAATCGGCCGGGACGGCTTCCGCGGCGGAGAGCGCCTCGCGGACGCCGTGGATAAGGGTACCCAGGTCGATTCCCATCGGACACACCAGCGCGCACTTGTTGCACATCGTGCAGGCTTCGTAATCGATCGTGCTCCAGCGGGAAATGTCGGCATCCGAAATCGGACGTTCCAAACCCAGAGCGACCTTCACCCGGCCCGAAACGCTGAAGCGCTGTTCGTACGCCCGGCGCAGCAATTCGATTTTCCACACCGGCGCATATTCCGGGTTGCCGGTGGCCTGGTAGAAGTGGCAGGCTTCGGCGCACATCCCGCAGCGTATGCAGGCCTCCAGCTGGGCAGCCACCCAGCCGCCGGTTTCGGAGACGAGCGTTTGAATCGCGGATTGCGTTTTCATCGTCTGCCTCCTTACGGCGTCACTGCGCGCTTGCCGAACTGCGCGCCGTGGATCGTACGCGAGAAGAAATAGAACATGAAGTGCGCGATCCGGCTGAAGGGGATCCAGATCAGCAGGATGTTGACCGTCATCATGTGGATGGTGAATCCCATTTCGTACGGAAAGAAGAGATGATGGGTAAGGATGTATCCGGTGATCATGGGGAGGAATACCAGCAGCAGGTTCAGCCATTCGGCCGCACCGGTAAGAAGCTTAAGCACCGGATGGATCAGGCGGTTGATCGCGAGCGCGATCATCGCCGCGATCCCCGCGGCCGCCATCCAATCGACAATCGGCAGGGGAAGCGTCGGCCAGCCGAATCCGAGTAGGCTTTTCCACACCAGCATGTGGGTTGTTCCCAGGATCAGGACGGTGAATAGGCTAAGGTGGAAAAGCCCGCCTGCGAGGTAGATCAGTGGATTGCGCGTGAAGGTGTTCTTCACCCAGGGGATGAACGGCCAAATGATGAGACCTTTCAGGTAGGAAACGGCCACTCCGCCCAACTTGCTTCCCTTTCCGGGAACCTTATCCGGCTTCCATCCCAGCAGAAGGACGCGGACGAACCGGTAGGTCATGCCGCCGATAAAAATGATCAGCGCGGCATAGAAGAATGGGCCGCGGGCAAATTCGAGCGCGCTATTCCAGTTCATTTCGCCTCCTTCGCTTCCGGCGTTTCCACCGGAACCGTAGAAGCAGGATGTTTCTGTTGCGCGCGGTTCATCAGCGCGGCGCCGATCCCGACCGCGGCACCGATCCCGGCCGCAGCACCGACGGCCGCGAGAGCCGGCCGCGAAAGCGGAGCGGATTGCCCCTGGTAGAACCCGCCGCCGTCCCAGAAATCCGGCTGCGAGCAGCCCAGGCAGGGATGGCCGGATTGCACCGGGAAGGAAAGCCCGGCATCCCATTTAATCGTTGCGCAGGCATTGTAGGTTGTCGGTCCCTTACATCCGAGCTTGTACAGGCACCAACCCTGGCGTGCACCATCGTCATCGAAGGAATCCGCATATTTTCCGGCATCATAAAACGGACGGCGCAGGCATCGGTCGTGAATCGTATTGCCATAGAATGCCAGTGGCCGCTTTAAGGAATCCAATTCGGGAACGCCGAACAAAACGTAATTGGCAATCACCCCAGTTGTGACTTCGGGGATGGCCGGGCAACCTGGAATGTTGATGATCGGTTTGTCCTTGATTAAAGCCATTACGCTGTGCGCATCGGTGGGGTTGGGGCTAGCTTTGGGAATGCCGCCGAAGGAGGCGCAGTTGCCAGTGGCGATGATCGCCGCCGCACCGCTGGCCGCTTCCCTTAATAAATCGACCGCAGTGCGTCCGCCGATAGTGCAATACACGCCGCTGTTCCCGGTGGGTATGCTCCCCTCTACAACCAATACATAGGCGCCCGCATATTTTTTCATCGCGGCTTGTTTCGCCTCTTCCACCTGGAAGCCCGCTGCCGCGGAAAGGGTTTCGTGATACTCGATGGTCAGCGTGTTCAGAACGAGATCCACGAGAGTCGGCGCCTGCGAGCGGGATATGGCCTCGGTGCATCCGGCGCAATCCTGAAATTCCAGCCAGATCACCGGCGCGCGCTGCTTGGTTTGCAGCGCCTGAATTACCCGTTCCACTGGGTTAATCGGCTTGGCCAGCGCATGGATGGGCGAATCCATCAGTCCGACCACTCCCGCAAGGATCCCGCTGAGCTTAAGGAATTCACGACGCGAGATCCCGCGCTCGCGCAATTCCTCCGCAATGGTTTTTTCAGGCATGCGGCCTCCTTTGGAATAAAAGCGAACCGGTAAAGGATCACTCGCTTTACCGGTTCGCTTTGTTACTCACAGGTGATCCCGTCAGCTTCCAGCTTGGCCTGGTACTTGGCGATGCCGTCCGAGCCTGTGGTCAAGCTCGCCTTTTCCGTTTCCCATGCGCTGGGTTGGATTTCCGCGATCCACCCCTCGCCGTACGGATCCGTAACGGCCAAATTGGGATCGGTTTCGAGTTTGTCGTTTCCTCGCAGCAGGGTTCCGGAAATCGGCGTGGAGACCGGCCCTACATATTTGCTGCTCTCCACGGTAGCCACACTCTTCCCCTGGGCCACCGGCTGGCCGAGATTCTTTTTCCGGATGGTGACGGCGGCCAGTTTCCCGCCGGAGAGTTTTGCGGCCACCGCGGTCATTCCCACGCGCATAACCCCGCCCGCTGCGGGTTTGGCCCAGACGTGTTTCTCGATCAGATAATATAGGTCATCCGGCAAATTGCATCCGCGAACCGTGGCCATGATCTCCCTCCGATTGTTAGAATGTGAGCACGGTCTTGCTATCCTCGGCCAATTGCCACATCGTCGCCCCGCCAACCATCTTCACGCCGTCGATCAGATCCGACGGTTTCAAATCGTGCAGCTCGGTGGAGGCGGTGCAAGCGTAGAATTTAACGCCCGCCTCCATCGCCTCTTTCAGAAAATCCGATACCGGCTTGCCGCCCGCTTTCGGGTAGATCGTTTCCGCAACACCTTTTTTCAGGAGCAGTGTGCCGTCGATGGTGAAAAACATGGAGACGTCGTATTCCATGGTGACACCGAGGGTGCCGAAGAAGAATGGGGTGGCGCAGCGGCGCGGAGTATCCGGGCCGCTGGTCATGATGATCAGGACTTTATCGTCCATGGGGGTTTCCCCTTTCCATTCGCTAAAATGAAAGACAGATGGCGTTCTGGCTCGCGAATTCCAGGAAGGTCGCAGCGCCGCCAATCTCAATCCCGTCGATGAGTTGGGATTTTTTTACACCCATGACGTCCATTGTCATCTGGCAGGCGATCATCCGCACGCCACCCTCGAGGCATATTTGCAGCATCTCGCTGAGCTTGGCGACCTTCGCCTTTTTCATCCAGCCGTTCATCATCCAGGTGGCCATTGGGGTCATGCCGGGGAGCATGCCGATGATATTCGGAATCGGCATCGGCATCGCCGGGTTGGCGATGGGCGGCACCTGGAGTTTGTCGATGTAACCTTTCTTGAGAATATTTAAGCCGTAGAAGGTGAAGAAGATCGCCGCTTTCATATCCATGGCGACGGCGGCCGTGGAGAGGATAAACGGCGGATAGGCCAAATCCATCGTGCCGTGCAGCGCGATGATGGCGAGTCGATTGCTCGGTTCGTTAGCCATGCAGAACTCCTTTCCTTTTAATAAACGAGTGTGCTTTTCGCTTCAGTGGATTCTTTGACGAAGGTCGCCGCGTTAACAACCGCCGCGTTTTTTACTAAATCCGTTTCCGGATTGATCCCTCGGGATTTAATGCACGGCCCGCAGGCAAGTAGTTTGCCGCCGGCTTCGATATATGTTTCCAGAAGCGTTTTGAGGGGAGTAAAACTAGGTGCCGTGATGGAATCCACCGCGCCTTTTTTCAGTAACGTGACCCCGTCTCCCTGGAAACCCATAACTACCTCCACGTCTGACGCCTGGGCGGCGGTTGCCATAACAAACGGGATTGTCGCGAGTTCCGGGGAATTCGTTCCGTGCGTCACCAGAATGAGCATTTTTTCAGACATGATTCCTCCTTTGGATTTATTTTTTTCGTTTGATGAAAAAGGTGTAACTGCCGCCGGATTGTTCGGAGCCGACCAACTCGTGCCCGGTCTTTTGGGTCCAGGCGTCGATGTCGCTGACCGAACCCGGGTCGGTGGAAACCATCTTCAACACCTGCCCAATTTGCAGGCTGTCGATCGCTTTTTTGGTCTTGATGATCGGCATGGGGCAGGCCATACCACTGCAGTCCAGCGTTTGGTCGGGTGTAATGGGCATAGGGAACCTCCTGGGGGAAAAAGCTAATCGGCTTCGCGAGCGGCATACACCGGCCGCACCGCACTGAGATCCGAAATTTGTTTCAAGCGGGTCGTTAAATTGTTGCGTTCCTGAAGAATGGATTGGATCGTTTTTGACAAACGGGGCGTCCATTCCTCCACCTGGACCTGCTGTTCCCGGGATAAAGAATGAACGTTGTGAAGTGCGTCCTCTAACGAATGGCGTGGAATTTTGTGGCGTTCCGACAAACTTTTAATCATGGCAGCTTCCTGAGTCCGGTTTGAGGAAGCGATACGGAATTGACCAGAAATCACCCAGGCTACTGTTCGACCGGAAACGGCGACCGGGGAACGGAAGAAGCACAGGCCAGCGGGACAAATCTGAAATGTTGATTTATCCTCGTTTGCAGATTCAGGCTCCCTCCATGCCGCCTGGCAAGCTTGCCGGCCGGATTCGCTGGAGAGAATTAATTGGCAGAAGGAATTGGAATTGACAATTGCATTCAGGGGTTCGCCCCGCAGGTTGACCGTAGTAACTCCGATGCCAAGGATCCCGGCCAACAGGTCTTCGACCTTCTCCACGCATCCGGAAGGGAATTCGGTCAGAACCTCCTCGGCCGAATTTTCGGTGGTTACACTGTCCGGTTTTCCGAGTAACTGTTCAATCTCCGACTTATGGAACCGCCATTGTCGGCCGATTTTTACGCCCTTCAACCGGCCGTCATTAAGCATTCGGTAGATCGTGATCCGATCAACCTTCAATAATTCCTTTACCTGATGGGTCGTGAGAAGAGGACTCATTTGTTATACAATGCTATATATTGTTATAATACTTAAAACCGGGTTTGGGAAGAGGGAATAATCGGCCTAGAATCCGGCTTAATCAACAAAGGCCTATATTTTTAGGACTTTCGCATGAAAAGGAGAAGAGAAATGGAAATGATCGTTGAGTTTCCCGGAGGTTCCCGGGTTGATGCGCGTTTTGGAGAATACATCGTCAAAACCGACCAACCCAAAGAAGGCGGCGGAGATGGATCCGCACCCACTCCCTTCGATACATTTCTCGCCTCGCTTGGAACATGCGCAGGAATTTATGTTTTGGGATTCTGCCGCCACCGAGGGTTGGATCCGGCCGGAATCCGCCTTGTTCAAAAATCAGAAGATGACCCGACGACCGGATTGGTTACCAGGATAACGCTGGATATCCAATTGCCGGCCGGCTTCCCCGAAAAATATCGGGCGGCGGTAATTCAGGCTGCGGAATTATGCAAGGTTAAAAAACACTTCGAACACCCACCGATAATCGATGTGACCACTTCCCTCCATACTTGATGTGGGATAATGGTTGACGAACCGGAAAATATTTTTAAAAGGAGGCAAGTATGGGACGCGCGCGGCGAAAACCGGCAAAGAAGAACACAATACATTTCTCTCCTTGGATTCTGGCAGGCGTCGCGTTAATTGGAGCGATCATACTTGGGGCGGTACTTCTCATCGGTAAAGGCAGTTCTTCCTCCTCGCAGATTTCCGTCGCCCAGGCATTGGATAAATTTCATTCCGGGGCGTTTATTCTCGACGTGCGGACCAGCGAGGAATGGAATCAGGGCCATATCCCGGGCAGCATATTGATTCCGCTCGATCAATTGCCCGGACGCCTTTCGGAAGTTCCGCGGGACAGGGACATGGTGGTGGTTTGCCGGACGGGTGTGAGAAGCGCGCAGGGGTTGCAGATATTACAGCAGGCGGGGTTCACCCGCGCAGCCAGCATGACCGGGGGAATGGATGCTTGGCAGGCGGCGGGCTATCCGGTCGAAAGCCAATAATCCAATACGTAACAGAAGGGTTATCCAACGCGTGGTCTATATATTCAACCTCGCGGTTAAAAAAAACATGGGGTTGGCCCTCGTCCATCCGTTGGGCCGCATCCCGGGGTTCGAAAGATCGGGAAAAGGCCAAATCGATGGACGAAGAAAACCATTGTAAAATTCAGGAGATAGGAGCAAAAATGAAAATCGCTGCAGTATCGGAAGACGGTGTAACTATAAGCCAGCACTTTGGCCGCGCTCCATTATACGTAGTCATTACCGTCGAAGACGGTAAAATAATTTCGCATGAAACCCGCGATAAGTTGGGACACGCCCAATTTTCCGGGGATAAACACGAGGAACACCACCACTCGGCTGACCCCCGCGGCCACGGCTTTGATCCAACCGCTCAGAACCGCCACGCACAGATGGTTGCCGCTATATCCGATTGCGAAGTTCTGCTGGCGCGAGGTATGGGCAGGGGCGCATACGAAAGTATAAAACAAGCCAATATTCGCCCGATCGTGACCGATATGGCCGGCATCGATGAAGCCGTTCAAGCCTATCTGAAAGGCGGCTTGGTCGATCATTCCGAGCGATTGCACTGATATAACAGCAAATGCGTGCAGAGAAGCTTTCTTGCAGAACGTAAAAAAGGATCCGAGTGATAACTTGGTTTCAAGAATTAGGAAGCGATTTACCGCTTCCACGGTCAAGTGGACGCTTCTCACGGGAGCTCTGCTGGGTGTTGGCGCATTACCCTGTCCGGATTGCGGGGCGCCGATGATCTTCCATATTTGGCCGATCGCAGGATTATTGGTAGTGGTTCAAGCGATAAGGAAACGCAGGGGCAAGGAAAATAAACCGTCGGATCCAATAATCCATTCCCCGCCGGTAGATTGAGGATTATTAGGAAGGGTTATGGCCATACCCTGGCATGCCCTGGAATCGAACGAGGTAATTAAACGGATTGGCGCACATATCGACGGTGTGCTGGCTACCTATCTCATCCAAGCTATTTTAGCCCAAAATATTGATCAACCGACCAGTCTTTAATTATTGAAGAACATGGGAGAGATTTAAAGAAATGTTAATGAACTATAGCTCGCAGGGTTATGAGTGCTAATCCCAAAACCCATACCTTAGATCGTTTGGCCTACCGTCTGAGGGTGGCCTCTCGATCTTTAGTTCGAAGGAACCATGCGAGAAAGAACCAGCCTTATTTTACATCATAATCTGCACATTTTAAAATGCAGCCAAATGAACCTGACGAAATTGAGTTGTCCCCGTTGCCTGCCCTTGCGGCTAAACTTCACCCCCGCGCGATCCGCTGGGCAATCGCATCCGCATGCTCCGGGCTACGGACCCCTCCCACCCACAGCACCAGGCC
>JBEKDW010000091.1:0-8351 GCA_050014155.1 Anaerolineales bacterium | reverse complement strand
ATCGCGGCGTTAGGCCGAGGTGAATGGGGATGACAATTTTAGGTTGCAGTGCGCGATCTGCTTTGACGGCATCTTTCTCTCCCATGGTCATCGGGATACGAAACGTAGTAACCGGGATTAAAGCGACGTCAAGGGAAAATCGACGCCCGATTTCCGACATGAACCTGCCGTAGAATGCATCGCCTGCGAAGTATATATTCTTATTCTCGCAGTGAATCACATAACCGACGGCAATATCTCAGTGGATCGCCGGGACGGCCGTCACCTGCACCCCTCCGAATTGGCGCTTTTCCCATTGTCTCATTCCGATCACGTTTCTCGCGCCGGAAAATTTGGTCATCCACGTCATCAGCCGCGGTGCGCAAATGGGAATCGCCCGATCCAGCCTTCGAAAAAACGACCGGTCGATATGATCGAAGTGATGGTGCGAAACAAGAACCAGATCCACGTCCGTCAGGTCTTCCCTTTTTAAGGCAGGCTGCGACCGGCGGGCATAGGCCGGATTACCCCAGGTGCCGAAAAAAGGATAAGTAATTATTTTCTTGCTGTTGCTTTCGATAAGCACCGTGCTGTGGCCGATTACCTTAATTCACATAATGTTTTCCTCTGGGAGGATAATTTTGCCAGGGATTATTATCTTATTTCAGGTTTGGTCCAGAATGAAAGCGTAGGAAAGCAGGCTAATGTGAAAACGATCCAACATGACATGCTTTCTTTTGGGGCTATAAAAGGATGCTACTTACCTGGATATCAGAAAAAGGCAATTAAATAGGGCAAAAACCAGCCAACTTGACCCCGGGGTTGCGCTCGTGGTATTCTCCCTCCGAATTTCCGATATCAGGGGGGGAAACCATGACAACCGAAGAACGAGCTTACTGGGTGGCTTTCAACCACATCCGAGGGGTCGGCTCCGCGCGCGTCCAGCGGATGATCAAGGCGTTCGGAGATTTACGCTCGGCGTGGGAGGCTTCCCGGAGCGGCCTATCGGCGGCCGGGTTGGATGAACGCACGACGGAAGCGATCGTCTCCGGCCGGTCGCAAATCGATCCGGAATTGCTTCTGGATCGCTGCGCGCAGCGGCGGATCCGGGTGCTGATCTGGGAAGATGCGGATTACCCTGTCCGCTTAAAAGAATTACCTGCGCCGCCGCCGGTGCTTTATCTCAAGGGAACACTTTGCGAAGCGGATAACCTTTCCGCAGCGGTGGTCGGAACCCGCAAGACGACGGCCTATGGGCGGGAAGTAACCCGGATGTTCGCTTCGGCGCTGGCCTCCAGTGGTGTTACCGTGGTCAGCGGCATGGCGCGGGGAATCGACTCCGAGGCGCACACTGCGGCGCTTGAGCGGCATGGACGGACGCTGGCCGTTTTCGGCTGCGGTGTGGATGTCGTTTATCCCCCCGAGCATGCGCGTCTGGCACGTAGGATCGAGGAATCTGGCGCGCTCCTGAGCGATTATCCTCCCGGCACTCCGCCTGATGCGGTGAACTTTCCGCCGCGTAACCGGATTATCGCCGGGTTATCGATGGCAACGCTTGTGGTGGAGGCGGGAGAGGAAAGCGGAGCATTACTCACGGCTTCCTATGCGGCCGATTATGGCAGGGATGTATTCGCCGTTCCCGGGAGCGTACTGAGCGAATCGAGCCGGGGCTGCAACCGGTTGATCGCGAGCGGTGCGCAGGTGGCGGTGTCGCCGGAGGAATTTTTGTGCGCACTGGATCTGAATCGCACCGGCCCATCGATTCAAATGCGCATGGCCATTCCGGATAGTCCGGTGGAAGCGAAAATATTAAGTGCCCTCAGTTCGGAGCCGACGCACATCGATCTTTTAAAAACAAAGGTCGGTCTGCCGGTGGAAGAGGTTTCGGGCGCCTTGGCGATGATGGAATTGAAGGGAATGGTTCGACCGGTCGGAGGAATGCAATACATTGCACTCCGAACCGTGTATTCGGGAGAAACCCGCGACTAAATGAACGCACAACGCGATTCCAAGCTCCCTTTCATCGCAGTGCTGATGGCCGGCGGCGGCGGAACGCGGCTTTGGCCGCTTTCGCGTCCGGACCAGCCCAAGCAGTTCCTGCCGCTGATCGGCGGCCGCTCGCTGTTCCAATTGACCGTAGCGCGCTTGCGGGAGATTCTTCCGCCGGAAGATATTTTTGTCATTTCCAACAACCAACTGATGCCAATAATCCGGTCGTCGAACGTCGGGCTTCCGGAAGAAAACCTACTTTGCGAGCCGAGTCCGCGTAACACCGCTCCGGCCGTCGCTTACGCTTTGGCCGTGCTTCGGACCCGCTTTCCCAAGTTCGTCATGGCTTGTCTGCCTTCGGACCATTACATCGCCGAACCGAAGCGGTTCCTCACGCTCGTGCAATGCGCCCGGTCGCTTGCCGGGAAAGGATATCTTGTCACTCTGGGGATCGAGCCGACCGGCCCCACAACCGGATACGGATACGTAGAACAAGGAGAACGTCTGGACTCTATCGACGGGTTGTCCGCCTTCCGCGTCAAGCACTTCAAAGAAAAGCCTACGGCAGAGGAAGCCAAAGCCATGATTGCCGGAGGTGGATTCTACTGGAATTCGGGGATGTTCTTCTGGCGTTCCGATGTACTCGAAGAGGAATATCGCACTCAGCAACCGGCAATTGCCAAAGCTCTGGATCGGATGGCGGGTTTGCTGGAACGTAAAGCTGAGGACAAATCGCTGAAAGAGATTTGGGAAACCATGCCGGTCCTGTCACTCGATTATGGCATTCTGGAGGCTTCTGACCGCGTCGCGGTTCTCCCGGCGCGTGATCTGGGATGGACCGATATCGGGAGTTGGGACGCGCTGGTGGAACTCTACCAGGCGCATCCGGAACTTCAGGGAAAGGCGCCCCAAGGCGTTCGCGACGTCGGTTCGCAATCCGTTACCGTCATTCGAAAAACGGATTCCCACCGCGTTCTGGCGACGGTGGGATTGCATGATGTTATCATCGTGGAAACGGACGACGCGATTCTGATCTGTCAGAGGGGAAAATCCCAGGATGTCCGAAAGATCGCCGGCATGCTATAAATGACGCCGGCCGGCGGAAACCGGGCGGATGTCCAATTTCCATTGCATAAACACATCCTTTTGAGAAAATGGAGCCTCTAGGTGTATGGAAGGATATTGTCTTAAATGCAAAGCCAAACGGGAGATTGCAAATCCCGTGGCCGCTTTTCTATCCAACGGCAGGCCGACTACCTCGGGCATATGTTCCGTCTGCGGATCGAAAATCCATAAAATGGGTTCGACCGAAGCGCATGCGGGCTTGACCCCGCCGCCCCCCGCTCCGAAGAAGGAGAAGAAACGGAAGGGACGCACGGGAAAGCTGGTGATCGTTGAATCCCCGACCAAGGCCAAGACTGTGGGGCGATTTCTGGGTAAAGGATACCAGGTGCGCGCCTCCGTCGGCCACGTACGCGACCTGTTGCGGTCTCAGCTTTCCGTCGATGTAGACAACGGTTTTACCCCCAAATATCGAATCCCCAATGAGAAGCGGCCGGTCGTCAAGGAGCTAAAAGCGCTGGCGAAGTATGCGGCGGAAGTGTATCTGGCGACCGATCCGGACCGGGAAGGCGAGGCGATCGCCTGGCACTTGATGGAGGCCACGGAACTGGATCCGGCCATCACCCACCGGGTGGCTTTCCACGAAATCACCAAGTCCGCGATCGAAGAAGCCTTTCGCAACCCGCGCGAAGTGGATATGAACCTGGTCAACGCCCAGCAGACGCGACGGATCCTGGACCGCCTGGTTGGGTATATGCTTAGCCCGCTCCTGTGGGCCAAAGTCAGAAGCCGGCTCTCGGCCGGCCGGGTGCAATCGGTGGCTCTGCGCCTGGTGGCGGAACGGGAACGCGAAATTACCGCCTTCCAACCGGCGGAATATTGGTCGATCGAAGCCGATCTGGCGAAATTGCAAAACGGGGATCAAACCTTCCGCGCCAAATTGGCGAAAGTGGATGATCAGGACCCGGTGTTGGGAAACCAGGCGGAAGCCGACGCGCTTGCTGCAGACCTTCGCAAGGCGGCATTTTCCGTCGCGCGGGTGCGAAAGGGCGAAAGGAGGCGCAATCCGTCTGCGCCCTTCACCACCTCCACGCTGCAACAGGAGGCCTCCCGCAAGCTTGGGTTTTCCCCAAAGAAGACGATGGCCATCGCCCAGCAGTTGTATGAGGGCGTGGAGATCGATTCGATGGGAATGACCGGTTTAATCACGTATATGCGAACTGACTCCCCGCAGGTTGCCGAAAGCGCGCAACAGGAGGCTAGAAAATATATCGCCGAGAAATTCGGTGCCGATTTCATCCCCTCGGAGCCGCCGCAATACCGGTCGAAATCCCGCAGCGCGCAGGAAGCGCATGAAGCCGTCCGGCCGACGTCCGTTGCACGACATCCCAAGTCGCTCGAGGAATACCTCAGCCGCGATCAAAACCGGCTGTACTCGTTGATCTGGCAACGATTCGTGGCCTCGCAAATGGCGCCGGCCGTGTTTGATACCGTCCAGGTGGACGTGGATGCCAAGGGGAACCGTGTATACCTGTTGCGGGCTTCCGGCGCCACCATGAGGTTCCAGGGGTTCCTGGCAGTGTATGAGGAAGCCAGGGATGAAGACCAGGCCGAGGACGAAACTCAAGTTTCCCTCCCCTCCCTGAACGAAGGCGAGCCCTTGCGGCTTATGGAGTTGCATCCCGACCAGCATTTCACGCAGCCTCCGCCGCGGTACACCGAAGCCGCCCTAATCCGTGCCCTGGAGGAATTCGGCATCGGCAGACCTTCTACGTATGCCCCGATTCTCTCCACTATCCAGGCGCGGGGCTATGTCATCCGCGAAGAGAAACGTCTGGCGCCGACGGAAATCGGCTTCACCGTCAACGATATGCTGGTCAAGTACTTTCCGGATGTGATCAACACGGGATTTACGGCGACGATGGAGGAAGAGCTCGACGAGATCGCCGAAGGAGCTCACGATTGGACTTCAACGCTGCGCGAATTCTATGATCCGTTTTGCAAAGACCTTCGGCATGCCGAGGAGGAAATCCCCAAGGTCAGCGACGCGCCGGAGTTGCTTGGACGGAATTGTCCCACATGCGGAAACCCGCTGGTGATCCGCTACGGGCGATTCGGAAAATTCATCGGATGTTCCACCTTCCCAGTATGCCGGTACGTGGAGCCTTGGCTGGAAAAAACCGGCGTGCGCTGTCCGAAAGACGGAGGCGAATTGGTCGAACGCAAGACCCGCAAAGGCCGGACCTTCTACGCATGTTCGAATTATCCAGCCTGCGATTTCACATCCTGGAAAAAGCCCCTGGCCGTCCCCTGCCCTGCCTGCCATGGTCTGCTGGTGGTTGCCAACCGGCAAACGGTCCAGTGCACGCAATGCCAGGAGAAATTTCCCATCGATTCCATCCTGGCCAAGGAAGAAGAGCCAGCATGAAGAATCAACGGCCTTGACGAGATTCCGACCAATCGATAAATCCGGTTTGCCCCGGAAAGGCATCTGCGGATACAATCGATGGAAATCGGCGGCCCGTTTTCAAGGCAGGTGATCCATGTCCAACCTAAAATCTATGTTTCAAGCGATCGGTCGGAGAAGCCGGAATCCACTGGTGGGGAACGGGATCAGTTTCCTCGTGGGAACGCTATTCGGCTTGGTGGTCCTCGGTTGGATGGTTTGGCCGGTCCAATATATCGATACAACGCCGCAAACGCTCCGGTCGGACATTCAATTAGATTACCTCCGCATGACGGTGGATTCTTTTGCCGTGAACGGAGATCCGACCCTGGCGCGCAGCCGGTTCGACGCCCTGGGATCGAAGAAATGGAATTTGTTGGATGAACTTCATAGCGATAAGCTCACCGATCCGGATCGGCTGAAACAATTTGAAGTTCTGATCGCCAACCTTTACGTGGGCACGCCGGGGAATCCCGGCTTCCAGCCGACGCCCGCCGCGAGCTCGGGCGGGATGCAAGGCGTGCTTTCGGTTCTCGCGATTCTGGGAATTATCATCGGTGCAGCCATTGCGCTTGTCCTGGTTGTGAATATGCGGCGGCACAGGGGAAGCCCCCCTCCGGAAGAAAACGAGAGTCCCGAATCAACCGGGGAGCTCTCGATCGAATCGGAAGAGCAATTGGGTGAAATTGAGCCGACGGAAACGGCGGCAGCCACTGAGGAAGGCGCCGAGCCTTTGGAACGGTTCGTTACCACGTATGTAGTGGGAGACGATCTTTACGAAGACAGCTTTACCATCAATTCCGCAAGCGGCGAGTTCCTGGGAGAATGCGGTGTCGGGATATCGGAGTCCATCGGGGTCGGCGAACCGAAGAAGGTGACGGCCTTTGAAGTCTGGTTGTTCGACCGCAAACCCAGCCGCACCTCAACCACGGTGCTCCTAAGCGAATATGCAAATCAAAAAGATGATATTCGGGCGAGCCTGGCACCACGCGGAACCCCTGCCCTGGCCGCACCGGGAGCCGATATTTGGATGGAGACGCCGGGTTTGCAATTGCGGGTGGTCATCCGCGAATTAATCTACGGCGAGGGGCCCTTGCCTCATAACTCCTATTTCGAACGCCTGACGCTGCAGCTGGAAATCTGGGCGAGAACCAAATAACTCCCTTCCAAGAAAAAAGTTACGTTATTCAATTTTCTGGATTTTAAACGCAATCTTGCCCGACGGGGTGGGCACGTCCACGCTTTCCCCCACACGATGGCCAAGAAGCGCCTTTCCAATCGGCGATTCGAGGGAAATCTTCCGCGCGCGCGTATCCGCCTCCGTACTTCCGACGATCTGAAATACTTCCGATTCGCTCCCCTTTTCCAAAACGGTCACCCGGCAACCCAGTGAGACAATGTCGCGGGGGGTGGAGCCCGGGTCGACGATCTCGGCGTTCTTGATCAGCGCCTCCAATTCCAGGATCCGGCCTTCGAGAAAACCCTGTTCTTCCTTGGCGGAGGTGTAATCGGCGTTTTCGGAAAGATCGCCTTGCTGGATGGCCGCCCGCAACCGGGCAGCCAGTGCGGTCCGGTCGGGGCCTCTCAACTGCTCCAGGTCTTCCCGGATTTTTTTTGCTCCCTCGGGCGTAAGGATTCTCTTTTCCATATAGAAGGATTTACACTCCTCGCAAAATCGATTTCAGGGTTTGGTTTGAGGGTCGGTCAACTTCCCGTATTCTTCCAGCGCGAAACGGTCGGTCATCCCGGCGATGTAATCGCACACGACGCGGTATGGATCCTCCGCTTCCGTCCGATCTATGATTCCCTGCGGCAAAATTCCGGGGTTGGCGATATAGAGGTTAAATAACTCCGTCAGAAACCTCTCGGCTTTGAGGGCCATGCGCATGACGCGGTAATGGCGGTACATTTTTTCGTACAGACGCGCCCGCAAGCCCTCCAGAGGCGGCAGAAAGGCATCGGAATAACCGACCAGATTATCCGTCAGGCGCTGAACGTCTGCTTGGGAATGGATGGACTGATCGGCGATTCTACGATGGGAGGATTCCAGGATATCGGTGACTGCTAAATTGATGAAAGCGCGGATCATTTGATGGCGGGTCAATTCATCCAAGACGCCGGATATCCATCCTGACGCGCTGCGAAGCGTGTTCCAGATTGCCAGATCCGCCAGGTCCTCCGGCTGCAAAATTCCGGATCGCAGTCCGTCATCGAGATCATGCGAGGTATAGGCGCATTCGTCGGCGATATTGGCGATCTGGGCTTCCAAGTTGGCGTGCAGTTCGGGGGAATAATCCGACAGGTCGGGGCTGTCGAATGTGGTCTCGTGTTTGACGATGCCTTCGCGCGTTTCCCAGGTGAGATTTAAACCGGGGAAGGCCGGATACCGGCGCTCCAGAACGGTGACGATTCGCAACGATTGACGGTTGTGGTCGAACCCTCCGTGCGGGTCCATCAACCGGGAGAGAACCGCCTCCCCGGAGTGGCCGAATGGCGGATGGCCCAAGTCGTGTGCGAGGCAGATTGCCTCGACCAGATCTTCGTTGGCTCCCAGCGAGCGGGCAAGCGACCGGCCGATCTGGCTGACCTCCAGCGTGTGAGTCAAACGCGTACGGTAATAATCCCCCTCGTAGGTGATGAAGACCTGGGTCTTGTGTTCGAGACGCCGGAAGGCGGTGGTATGCAGGATGCGGTCGCGGTCGCGCTGGAAACAAGTCCGGAATGTGGCTTCGGATTCCGGATATTCCCTGCCGCGCGAGGATTTGCTCAAGCTGGCGTAGGGTGCCAGCGTGCGTTCCTCTACGCCTTCCAATGTCGGTCGATCCAACAGCATGGTTTTACCGATCCCAGAATGAATAGTGCGAGGGAGTGTATC
>JBEKDW010000090.1:0-8543 GCA_050014155.1 Anaerolineales bacterium | reverse complement strand
AAAGGAGAAGACAGTCGACATGGAATTCCCCTCAATTCCATGTACCAAACGCGAAGGCCAGACCGGTTTGCCTTCTTTCCATCCCATACTTCCTAAGACTGAAGCGCATTATCGATGGCGGTAAACAACTCATGAAAATCCTGGCTCACGCTCACTTGGCGTCCGTTGACAATAAACGAAGGCGTGCCGTTCAGTTTATAGTAGTTTGCCAGGCTAATATCCCCGTTGAGGACGTCCATATGCGTCTGATTGCCCAGGCATTGGTCGAATTTAACGCTGTCCAGATGCAACTGTGCGGCAAAGGCCTCGAGCCGCGGCGTGGAGTAGGCTCCGGAATTTTCGGTCGCCTGGTTTTTATAGAGGAGATCGTGATATTCCCAGAACATATCCTGATCGCCGGCGCACAGCGCGCCCAATGCGGCCAGATGCGATTCGTTCCCGTTGGCAACGAAGCTGTCGACGATGGGAAAGCTGCGGAAGATAAAAAGCACTTTTCCGGTTTTAACATATTGCTCGCGGAGGGTTACTTCCGCGGAAGAGTTAAAGACGGCGCAGAACGGGCATTGATAATCGGCGAACTCCTGTACGACGACTTTGGCGGTGGTATCGCCCATCTGCCGGGCGGGGAATGCCACATCGCCGGTTGGGGCTGATGTGCTGGCGGCCACGGCGATGACGACGATCACGACTACGACGATCGCCGCCACGATGAGGATATTCCGCTGCATGGTGCTGGAAGGCGACCGCTGGCGGGAATAGTTTCTGTTTCTTCTGGGCATTGCCCCTCCGGGCGCAAGTGAATTATCGAGCGGTTGCTCGATCCGGGTTAGTTTCCCATGTTTGCGGAGAATTGTCTAGGAGGAAGCCGGCTCGCGCGGGGTACGGCTGTTTTAAAACCGAAAGCATCTATGGATTCCCTTTGAGGTCGATTCTCAGGACTGGATAGGATTCCTGCATCTCGGAGAATCCCATCGAACGATAGAGTTCCCGCGAGCGCCGGTTTCCGTTCTGGGTGTTGACGGTTATCCAGGGTGCGCCTTCCCGGTGAAAATGATTCAGCGCATAGGCGGTCAACGCCCGGCCGAACCCCCGGCTTTGGTCGTTCGGATGGACCGCCAGGCGGGTGAGATGAACGCCGTGCGAAGTGGCCACGGCCATGAGGTACCCGGCGATACGGTCCTCCAAAACCAAAGTGGCGGCAAGCAGCGACCGTTCCATGGTCTCGCGCAAAGCGTCGGAATCCATCTGCCAGGGTGGATCGAAAGCCGCCCGGTCCAGGGCTTCCACGGATTGAAGATCCTCCTCCCGGAGCGGTGCGATGTGTTGCATGACTTCCGAAACAGGCCAGAATTTCGTCGGCTGCTGGCAGTAGGCTATCACCGTGCCGCTTTCGGAAAATCCGCTGCTTTTCAATAGGGCCTGGAGCCATGGTTGGGTAGCCATCGCCCAGACTGCAGCCAATCCCATTCCGGTTAAGATTTTTTCGGCCTCCGGCCAGAGCTGCGCCCAGGCGGACCGCTCGCCAGGCGGTGTATCAGCCGCGAAGAGATGCAGCCAAGCTGTTCCCAACTGATCGGGCGACGTCAAGAGAGAGCCGTGCGTAGCCCCGTCCGCTCCGAGCAAGGAAAGCGAAGCCGGCCGGCCGAGCCAGTAGGAAATCGGATGCCACCCGATATGGCGGAATTGGGTTTTCGCCCGGGAAAGCCATGGGAGCCAGGACCCCGCCGAGGCGGAATCCAACGGCAAAACGAAATAGGGGGTTATAGGGTGATGTCCAGAATGCCTTCGGCGATTTCCCGCAAGCGTCTGGCGGGCAGTTCGCTGAGTTTCATCGCCAGCCGCAGAAACGGCTCGTGCAAGGGTTGCGCGGCGAAGTGACGGATGTCGGAAGGCAGTTTTTGGAATTGGTTGTCGGATTCCCGGTTCAATTCCCATTCTCCGACAGGACCGTGATATTCCAGAAAGGAATCCGCTTCCACTCCCACAGCGGAGGCGATCGATTCCAAATCGGAAAGCGGGATGGGACGGACGCCGTTCTCATAGGCCTTGATCCGGCGCACGGTCAGCCCGGTCTTTTTCGCAAGCTCGCCCAGATTCAGATGCTGGTCCGATCGCAGTTGGCGCAACTTGGTGGAGATCATCTTCTGGCGGATCGCCACCAGCCGGTTTAGATCAATCGGTTCCCTTGCCTCCGCATTGAGGTATTTGGCGTTATACAGGAAGTGCCGGATCGGGACGTCGTAGGTGTAGGCCAGGGATTCGAGTTCCGGAAGCGTAATCGACCGTCTTCCGGATTCGAGGGCGGAGAGCATCGAGGAGGTCATGCCGATGGATTCGGCGACATCCCGGATCTTGCGGTGGGCGGCCTCGCGCGCATCTTTCAGAAGCACACCCAGCATTTTATTTCTCAGGGCTTGGGGAGAATTCGAAAAGGCCATCGGATTCCGTCCACCTTTCATGGAATGCAATTCGGTGCTTGCGCCGGAGAAGGGAGCAATCCTCCGGGGATTCGGCGATTGGCGCGCAGTCTATGGTTTGGCTTCCGGAGGCCGCGCGATAGGAAGATCGAACAGGAACATGCTCCCGCTTCCTTCCTTGCTCTGCAGTGTGATCTTTGAACCGTGGGCTTCCACGATCTGCTTGCACAGATACAAACCCATGCCGGTTCCCCCTTGCCGCCGGGTGATCGATCCATCGAGCTGGTGGAATGGTTCGAAGAGTTCGTTCATGCGGGAAGCCGGGATTCCGACGCCGGTATCTTCCACGGTGACCCACACCCGGTCGGAAGCACCTCCGGCGCGAAGGGTTACTTTTCCTCCGGAGGGTGTGAATTTTATGCCATTATCCACCAACTGGGAAATCACCCAGGTGATCTTCCGGCCGTCCGCATGAACGGGGGGAAGGTCGGAGGGAAGATGAATTTCGATGCGCACGTTGCCGCGTTGGGCTTTCGACATCATCCGCGAAAGCATTTCCTGGATCACATCGCGCAAGGATACGGATTGAACATTCAGGGTAATGCCGCCGCGGGAGGTGTCGGAAAATTGGATCAGATCGTCGATCAGCCCGTTCAACCGTTCCGCCGCGCGGTGCAGCGTCTCCAGCGCCTCCCGCTGCTGGGGGGAGACGGGGCCGAAGGTATCATCCGCTAGGAGGTCGATGTAGCCGACGATATGGGTCATCGGCGTGCGCAATTCGTGCGAGATGTTGGCCACAAAATCGGCCTTCAACTGGTTGAGTTCCGAAAGGCGTTCGAGCGCGTGGGAGAGCTCGACCGTGCGCTCGCGCACCCGATCCTCCAACCTGCGGTTGGACGTTTGCAGTGCCGTTTGCAACTGGACGACCATTGCCGCGATCGCCCGGTCCAGCTCTTCGGGCTTCAACACGCCCATAGTGATCAGAATCTGCCCGACGCGCCGAGGCGGTTTGCCCCCGATCTTGTCGGCCGCTTGGACGTCCAGCGCCTGCTGTAATTGTTGTGCGGTGATGATTTTTTGGGCGACCAGGCTGTCGCCCAGGCGGGGGATGAGCTCCTCCATGCTGGAGGGGGCGGCAGGGGGCGGGGTGAGCGCTTCTTCCAACCGTTGCCGGAACAGCAGGTCGGTGTAAAGGATTAAGTCTACATTGCATTCCGGACAGTAGGATTGGCCTGGCGGAACGGATGCGCCGCACTGGGGACATACCAACGGTGTGGAATTGGTAGTGGACTCCATTTGCTACCCCGCTCCTAGCATGTTGAAGATGATATAACCGATGAACCATTTTCGCAAGGGCGCGAGACGCGGAAAAATAATTCCGAGCCCTTCGGCCTTGCAACATCCGATGGACGAGGTATAATCGACCTGCCCGCCCTCCCGGTGCGGCCGACTTCCATAAGATTTGAGGAATTTGTGTCAGATTATCCCGCGAACGCCTCGCAGCCTTGGGGCGACGGTTTCAACCTCTCGGATTCAGACATCGATTTTGTCAACAACCTTCTTCTGGAGGAAGGCGCTCCCATGGCGTCGGAGCCACTCGCGGTCGCCATCATCCGGGAGAGATTGCAGACCGAAGCCAAACGCCGCGCCCGGTTGGGTCCGGAGGATACGGTTTATCTGCCGCGCAACGCGTATCACGTCGGACAACGGTTGGTTTTTCCGACGCTGGGTTTCATCCATGGGACGGTGATGTCGATCCGCCCGGGCGAGAATCCGCAAGTCGGGCCGTTTGAGGTCATACGGGTCCAGGAGGAGGACGGGGAGAGGGAATTCGCGGCCCGCTTGGAAAACCATCGCTTGAACACGATTCCGCTCGAGACGATGCTTGGCGCCAGCGACCGATCGCCGG
The DNA here is from genome assembly GCA_050014155.1 of Anaerolineales bacterium. Classification (GTDB taxonomy): domain Bacteria; phylum Chloroflexota; class Anaerolineae; order Anaerolineales; family RBG-16-64-43; genus FEN-1073. Next base: position 4,217 of record JBEKDW010000090.1, on the reverse strand, counting down.
AGCAAATTCTCCGGGAGCACGGAGAATCCATTCTCCAAACCATCGAATTGAAATTAAGCAAGGACACCGACATCGTGAAGATCGGCGGCCGGTGGTTCCCGCGTTCTCTGCTGATCGAGATCTCGCACGGACATCTCAATCTTGCCGAAGCGGTACTGGATGTAGCCCAGGGCGGACCGCTTCCGACGTCTGCACTGCTGGAGCATATCGAGCTTCCGCGTAACGTGGACCCGCGCCTGGCGGCCTTTTCGTTGGATTACGCGCTCTACCGGGACGAGCGGTTCGAGGAAGTCGGCGTGGTGGGCGAGATGGCGTGGTTCCTGCGGCGCTTGGAGCCCGCGGAAGTGATGTTTCCGCCGCGCCGCCTGGCCTGCGAGCCAACTCCGGCCGGCCGAAGCCGTTTGTCGGAGCCGCTCCTGACGCTGGAGCGCGAATTGGACGACGAATGGGGAACGCCGGCCGAGCCGGAGGGTGAAGTTCACGAAGCGACGCGGATCCTGGATTTTCCCCATTGGCGCGTGGGCGCGCTTCCCCTCACGCCGCGTCTTGCGAAAATTTTCCCGCATGCGCACGAAGCCACCCGCATACGTTTTGAATTCGTGGACCGCGAAACCGCCGAACGGTTTCCCGGATGGGTGGTCACTCCCTTCCGATATGTGTATGGATTGGCCGAGTGGTATCCCAAAAAGGGGCTTCTACCCGGCGGCATCCTGCAAATCCGGGAGGGGGACAACCCGGGTGAGATCGTTCTGGAAGCGGCCACTCGCAAACCGGCCCGCGAATGGATTCGCACGGCCTCGGCATCGCCCAACAACCGGTTAACCTTCACGATGCAGAAACAGGCCGTGGCGGTGAATTACGACGAGCTTTCGGTAATCGCCGTCGACGATCCGCGCTCGATCGACGACCTGTGGCTGCGCCTGGAAGAACAGAAAAATACGCTGGAGCGCCTGGTGGCCGATGTGTTCCGGGAATTGGCCAAACTTAATCCGCAAAGCACGGTCCATGCCCGGACGCTCTACGGCGCGATCAACGTCGTGCGCCGGACGCCGCCCGGCCCGATTTTTACGGAATTGATGGAACGGCCGTATTATTCCCATATGGGCGATCTATACTATCGCTTCGACGAGGGCCAATGGACGGAGAACCGGTGACCGAATCGGGCGCGCCGCGGTTGATTAAACCGACTCTGGCCACCCGATTCCACATCGACTACGACTGGTGGGGGCGCAACGAGCGCGAATGGAGGGTGTATCTTCTCAGCCACCTCTGCGCCGAACACCGCGCCGCTCTGGAATCACTTTCCGATCAATCGCAGATCGATTGGATCGACCCGGTTTCGGCCGAAGTCCGTTCCATCGACGGGATCCAGCACGCATTGGTCTCGCATTGCAGCCTGCAGCCGGATTACATCGGCCCGCACACGACACTGGTGGACGCCGTCTTCCGGGTCTTCCTGGCCAACGGGAATACGCCGCTCTCGGTGGTCGAGATCGCGCAAATAATTAACCGGCCGGCAACCACGATGCTGCGCACGCTTTCGGGCAACCGGGTGTACAAGGGCATTCGCCCGGTCTTGGATTAGCTCCTCTTCCTTCCCCGCTAAATTTGTTAAAATAGCCTTACGCCCCCGTAGCTCAATGGATAGAGCATCGGACTTCTAATCCGGTGGTTGTGGGTCCGAGTCCCGCCGGGGGCGCCTGCCCTCGATTTTCGGGGGCCCGAGTTCCCATTGGAATAAAAAGGAAATAATGGCGTTCCTATGCCCGGGAGCGGGGGAATTAAATCAAGCCGCCGCCCGGAGGCGGCGTGCGGAGTTCACTGATCAATTCTTGTAGAGGCTGGGGCGAAGAAATGGGATCTTCGCTCACCCAAAGCCCCCTGGCATCCGCTGAAATTGTTTGACTCGCGACGTCTACTGCCAGCGGTCGGCGGCTTGTATTTTTATACTATACCCATTCGCAGATTAAATCAATTAACACGTACTAAAATACCTCTTTGAAGAAACGCCCCTATTGCGGAAGAATGCAAAATACCATCACCGGGAGCCACTCGAATAGCCGAGCATTTCGTTTTCCGGACCATTTCGGATGTGGTTTTCGCGGGTGAGAAGTAAGGGGGAAGAATCGCCCGGGGGTCGTATAATTCGATTTGGGTTTTCCTTGTCCATCCGCTCGCGTCGACGGAGGAAAAAATCATGGCTTACATCGTCAGCGTCGCGCAAATGCGCGCGATCGAAACCGAAGCCGACCGAAAAGGGGTGAGCTTCGAGCGCATGATGGATCGCGCCGGGGAAGCCGTTTTTTCCCACACGGTGAGTCGCCGGGGGCCTGTGGAGAAGAAACGGGTGGTCATTCTTTGCGGGAGCGGAAACAACGGCGGCGACGGGCTGGTTGCGGCGGAGCATTTCGCGCGCGCGGGCGCCGGCGTGCGCGTGTTCCTTGCCGCCCCGCGCAAAGAAAACGATCCGCGATGGCGGGCCGCGACTGACGCGGGCGCCGTCGTGGAGAACGCCGAAAAAGAATCCGGCCTGAACGCATTGCTCCAATCGCTGGACAATGCAGATATTCTGGTCGACGCGATCCTTGGAACCGGAACCAAGTTGCCGCTCAAGGCGCCGGTCGAGGGGATACTTGCCGCCGTAAAAGCGCGTTTGGAACAATCCGAACGGCGGCCGTTTCTGGTCGCAGTGGATTGTCCTTCCGGCGTCGATTGCGACACCGGCCAGACGGCGCCGCAAACTCTGCCGGCGGATTTAACCGTGACGCTGGGGGCGGCCAAAGCGGGATTGCTAGCGTTCCCCGGCGCGGAATACGTCGGAAGTTTGACAGTCGCCGATATCGGGCTCCCCGGGGATTTGGATTCGCTGCGCGTGCCGGGCCCGCTTCTGGCCGACCGCGATCTGGTGAGGGGTTGGCTGCGGCCGCGGCCCCGCGATTCCCATAAGGGAACATTCGGACGGGTGATCATCATCGGAGGTTCGAGCAACTATCCTGGAGCGCCTATCCTGGCCGGAATGGGTGCCTATCGGTCCGGCGCCGGCTTGGTCACGCTGGCTGTTCCCAATCCGGTGTACCCTGCCGCCATCCCGCTTCTTCCGGAAGCCACCTGGATCGTTCTGCCGGAGGATTTTGGTGTAATCGGGTCCGAAGCGGCGGACGTGCTGCTCCCGGAAATAGGGCAAGCCCAGGCACTGGTGATCGGTCCGGGCATCGGCCGGGAAAAACCGACGGCCGCGTTTCTCAAGGAATTTTTACAGGACGAGCAAGGGAAGAAAACCCCGATCGGTTTCGGAATCCCCGAAAAGCAGGATGTCGAACAAAAGAGATTGCGCCCGCCGATGGTGGTGGATGCGGACGCGCTGCGAATGCTTTCCGAAATGGAAAACTGGCCCGCGATGCTTCCGTCGGGAAGCGTTCTCACGCCGCATCCCGGCGAGATGTCGGCGCTGACCGGCCTTTCGAAAGAGGAGATTCAAAAAGATCGGTCCGGCGTGGCGTTGCGGTTTGCTAAACAATGGAACGCAGTGGTGATTCTCAAGGGCGCTTTTACCGTGGTAGCCGCTCCCGACGGCCGGTGCGCCATCGAGCCGTTTGCCACGCCGGCTTTGGCGCGAGCCGGTACCGGCGATGTGCTGGCCGGAACGGTGGGCGGACTCCTCGCCCAGGGCGTGGAAAGCTGGCAGGCGGCGGTCTTGGGAGTATATTTGCACGGACGGGCGGGTGAGCTTGCCGCTTCCGACGCCGGCGCTCCCGATTCGGTCCTGGCCGGCGACGTGGCGCGCAGTCTGGCAAAGTCGATTACGGAATTGCGGGGAGGAATATTATTCTACTGAGTGGTTATGGAGGGATAGATAAGGAAATTCAGATAGATATATCGCGATGGAAGAAATATTAACACAAACTGCGCCTACGACGGGTCGGGGGGCACAAAGAAAATCTATTTAATACTTGACATCCCTTACACCTATGCGCTCAACCGCCATAGGGCCGGCTTTGCTTTTTGATTATTTATACAAAGGGGTAAAGCGAATTCCCGCTACATCCCACCGCTCGGAATCGTCAACGGCGGGTTGATCATGGGATCCAGTCCGGAATGAATGAGGACGAACGTAGTCTGTCCGGGCGTTATATCCACCGTAAAGGAATAGAAGCGCCACCAGACCCAGGTCTGGATGAGATAAGTTCCCGCCGGTAAGTCGCTGACAACAAAATTCT
>JBEKDW010000089.1:0-8586 GCA_050014155.1 Anaerolineales bacterium | reverse complement strand
CTGGCCACGGTGTTTGCTCAAGCCGGCGAGCGCGTGTTGGTTGTGGATTCCGATCTGCGGGTGTTGGCTCCGGATTTTATCCCGATCGTGGAACGCGCACTCCCTCCGATCTACACCAGCCGGGATGGATTGCGGACGATCTATAAACTAAGCAGTTGAAAAGAGTGTTCCTGCAAAGGAATCATGGTTCGGTTGGGAAGAGGGGTTCGAGATAATGCAGAAAGCAAATCCTCTCAAGCAAATGCTGAAAATCGGCCTGTTCAGGGTTTATTATTATGCGACCAGCATTCCTGTTCCCTCTCCCAGGCGGCTTTCGTGGGGGGATTGGTGGCTTTCGTGGGATGACCAGTTGGGACGGTTGATAAGGACTAATTCCTTTGAGCGCGCGGAAACCCAACTGTTAAGAAGAATTTTGAAACCCGGTATGGTTATGATTGATGCCGGGGCGCACCGCGGTTATTACACCCTCTTGGCATCCTCCATTCTCGGAAAAGATGGAACAGTGATTAGTTTTGAACCATCCCCGCGGGAGCGGCAGTGGTTGTGGATGCACCTGGTCGTGAACGGGCGAAAGAACGTGAAGATCGAAAAATGCGCACTGGGTTCGAAAGAGGAAACCGCAGAGTTTTTTATCTCGCTCGGGAAACAAACCGGGTGCAACAGCCTGCGATACCCCAAGGGTGTTAAGTACAGTCTTCCGATCCAAGTGCCGGTCGTTACGCTCGACTATTATGATCAGCATTCCGGGATGAACTGTCTGGATCTCCTAAAAATGGATCTGGAGGGAGCGGAGAAGGAAGTATTGATCGGCGGCCAGGGTTGCATCCAGAAAAACCGCCCCGTAATCATTTGCGAATTAAGCGATTTGCGGACTCTGCGATGGAAATACCACCCGATCGAGGCGGAAAAAATACTGGAGAGATTCGGCTATTCATGCTACTTCATAAAACCGGACTGTCATTTGGAACCTCACAAAGAGAAATCGGTTTATGAGGACAACCTCCTGGCCATTCCCAGAGAGAAGCGGGATGCCTTCCGGGGAATGATATGAGAGAAGGATTCTCCCGGACCGGTTTCCGTGCGAGAGGGGCACGAGACGCCAACCACAGGCGTCCATCACCCGGTCGGGTCTTGGACAGAATCGCCGGCCCGGCGGATTTAATTGGCTGGCCGACGGACTCGGCCGGTTGACTCCCTTCCGGACAATAATGGATCCAATGATCAGCGTCATCATTCCTGTATTAAATATGCGCCGCTATCTTCCCGATGCGGTCGATTCGGTGTACGCCCAGACAACCGGCGATTGGGAAATCATCCTGGTCGACGACGGATCGGACGATGGGAGCATGGAACTCGCGCTCGAGTATGTTCAACGCGATCCTTCGCGGATCCGGGTGCTTGCACCTTCCCCGTCTGAATCCAATGGCGCGAGTGCGGCGCGCAACCGCGGGTTGCGTGTCGCCCGGGGTGAGTTGATCGCCTTCCTGGACGCTGACGACATCTGGCTGCCGGATAAATTGGAGCGCCAGAGGAAATTGCTGATTGAAAATCCGAATGCGTCGATGACCTTCGCGCGGGTTCATTATTTTTTCGAGAACCCCGCCGAAGGAGCCGGATGGGATCAGGCGTTCGCCCCCATGGAAGCCCGAATGTACGACCCGCCGGAATTGACGGTGGAATTCCTGCGGAATACGGATATTTATCCATGTCCCACCGCAACCCTGATCCGCCGTTCCGCCTTGATGGAAGTGGGCGGATTTGAAGAGCGGTTCCGCAAAGTGCGCACCGACCTGGCGATGTGGGTCAAACTTAGTATGCATTTTCCGATGCGGGCTGATTCTGCCATCGTCGCGCGCTACCGGCAGCACGGGCAATCCTCTGTCGCGCGAATGTTTAGTGATCCGGACGCATACTACAGGAACGAAATGGACTTCTGGAGTTGGCTCCTCCAATATCTTGAATCCATGCCGGCGGGGATACGCCGGCAGCCGGAATCGCTGGCCTGCCGCCAGGTATTCCGCCTCATCCTGGCCGAGGTGATGCAGGGGAAGCGGCGAAACCCGCTGGCTTGGCGCTGGGCCATGCTGCGGCGGATCTGGCGGTATCCCGCGTTTCAACGGGAAGCTCGTTGGATTCGCATGCTGCTTCCAAGAAGCGTGTCCTAATAGAAACCAGGAGGAAATTGCGGGATCAGTTTTTTCCACTTTGAAAGATCAGGCCCGGAATTCCGGTCCTGTTCGAGAAGATTTCCGGATTTGAATTCAATTGGACTGTAGAGTAATCGTAAACACAGAGGATGGGATGATATCAAAAATTAAATCCACAATATGGATCGACCTGCTTATTATCTTCGCGGCGGGTACCGTGACAATGCTCGTGCGTTACCAGGGATGGAAAAGCCAGGAGTTGGCCAATTTGGATATGTTTCCTTATTACCAGGGAGTACAAGATTTCCTATCCACGGGAAGGGTCCTTGAAAAAGGTGAATTATCAAGTTACTCCTCCGACAATCCCCCTGGTACGTTCTATTTAATACTCCCGGGGATCTTGTTGACTCCGGATCCTCGGCTGCAAGACCTGGCGGGCAATACGATCCTGGTATACGGCACCCTGATCTTCCTGTATTTGGTGGCTCGGGAGGTTGCCGGACGGGTGGTGGCTCTTCCGGCAACGGTTGTGTTTGCCTTGAGCCGTTTAGGATTCATGGGGGTTTGGCCTATCGGCCATCCCATTTTCATTCTGGCGTCGCTCTACTTTCTATTGCTTTGGATTAACCGACGCGCCGCTTGGGCGCTCGGGGCGGTCGTAGCGATCCTCGCCTATGGATTGTATGTCGACTTGGCGATCATTCCATTCCTGTTTGTCATTCCCGTTCTATGGCTGATCTATCGGCCGCCACTGGGTTGGAAGAGCCTGCTCGTCTCGGGATTGTTTGGTTTACTCATATGGTTTCCATACCTGAGGTATGAATATACCCGCGGGTTCATGGACATGGCGTCACTGCTTCTCATGCGTCCCGAAAATTCTGTATGGAAAAACACCTCCACCTCCCCCATCTACTGTTACGCGACGGAACCAGGGGAAAACGACGTACCAAACGGTGTGTATCTTCCGTATATCGGGGGATCAGAAATCCAGAAGCGGGTGGTTTATCCGCTTCCCGGCTGGAAAAATCAGGCGGCCTACGAGTCGTGCAGGATCCTTATGAACATCGACAGGAACTTCGATGGGGATTTGTTCCTGCTTGGTGCCAACCGATATTTTGACTCGATCCTTTGGTGGGTTTTTATGACCGGTTGGATTACGTTTGGTTGGGTTGTGATGCGAGGGTGGAGGCCCATGCAACGGATCATCCACACCGTCGCTGTCAGAAGGAAATGGATTCCCTTGGCTTTGGCGGCGGCGGGAGCACTTGTTTTCTATCTGTTGGCAACCCCGGCTATCCTGGAACAATTTGCTGCGGATAAATCTATCGACCATAATATTTCCCTGGCTGTTATTCAATTCCGGGAATATATGCCTTGGATTTGGCTGGCCATCTGCTTGGGATTGTACCTCTCCGTGTATATACCGGATCCCAATCCGGACAACGTAATTCTTTTCATTGCGTTCAGTCTCCCTTGGATAATACTATTGGTCTTGGCAGAGCCCGGAAGGCCGGAGCGCTTCTGGTATATGTGGCCGCTGCAAGTCCTTGTGATGGTCTTGTTCCTCCGCTGGTTAGTGGAGAGATTCCACCGCGCCCGTCCGGCATTTTGGATCCTGGTCGTTGCTTTGGGTGTAGCATTGCTACCGATCCCATTTGATGTGGAACGGATTTCCAATGGATTGGCCAACGGCTATGCAGGCAGCGATTCCGACCAGTGGAAGGTCGCGGAGTTTTTGTCCGGAGAGGCTAAAACCGAAGGAGTGGATTCCTTACGGGTGGAGTATTGGTTGGTGGATTCCAACTCACCGATAAACCCTCTCCATCCGGAAAACCATTTCAGCGATTGGTTTGATTACCTATTGCTCGTCCGGTTTGGCGTACATAATCTGGAGAGTACAACTGCCGGATCGGCTGGAACCGTTTGGGAAGTAGTGGACGTTCAGATGGGTCCGCCGGATTCCTTAAAGGGAGCGTCGCCGGTTGCCACGATCGGCCATTATTCGATCTATCAAATTCCGTAAATTTCTCTACAACGAGGGTTAATACTAGGTGATTTTCGCCGGATGGGCGAAACCGCGCCCCGATTAATTGGATCAAAATAATTGAGACAGGCGGAACATCCGCTTGATCGAATGGTAGTTACCAGGAGGTCGGTGGGATGGGTAAAAAAGGACGGTTGTGGAAGGGACTTTTCTTTTTCCATCGGGTGATCAACAGCTGGCAATTCTGGCCGGCGGGGATTCTGCCGCTACCCGCCAAGCCCGCCAGCCGGCATTTTGCGTTTGACCGGGGAACGCCCATCGACCGGTATTTCATCGGACGATTCATGGAACGCAACGCGGAATATATCCGCGGCCGAGTGCTGGAAGTAGGTGACCGCGGGTATACACAAAAATACGGCGGGAGCCGTGTCACCCAATCGGATGTTTTACATGTGACTGCCGGGAATCCGGAAGCTACAATCGTCGGCGACCTGGCAACCGGGAAGGGGATTCCCCACGGCGTCTACGATTGCCTTGTCTTAACCCAGACCTTACATTTGATTTACGACGTGCATTCCGTGGTGAAAAACATCCATCGGTTGCTGAAACGCGGCGGCGTCGCTTTGGTGACGATTCCGGGGATCTCGCACATAACCCGCTATGATGCCGACCGATGGGGTGACTTTTGGAGGATGACTCCGGATGCGGTGAAACGTTTATTTACCGAAGCCTTTCCCGCAGAAGAGTTGGTGATTGAAACGTGTGGCAACGTGCGCTTGGCGGCAGCCTTCCTTTACGGCTTGGCCGCTTAGGAGCTGCCTCCCGCGGCTTTTTCCGACACCGATCCGGATTACCCGCTGCTAATCTGTCTTCGCGCTGTAAAGTAATTTGGGGGTTAAAAAAGAAACCCCCTAAGCTACTCGCCGGGAGAAGGCTGCAGAGGGGTTAAAATTCTCTTGTACAATTGGGTAAACTCGAAAAACATTGAGATGGATTTAATAGTAGAAATAGACTTTGCAATTTTTCGACCGATAGAATCGTGTTCAGGAATCCCGCCCTTTGTCCAAATATTGGTGTCTTGATCACGTAGAACGGCCACTCTGGGATAAATGCCGCAGGAGATCCATCCGGTGATATGCATCTCCCATGCCAGGCTGTCGGCTGTAAAACCCCGGGGATTGACCTTATCCAATAATTATTTCGCCCCTTTTAAATTCAACAAATAAGTGCTCGCTTTATTGGCGAGTGCATAGTGCCTCGATCCCTGATAGATATCGGTGATGAATTCGCCAAATGGTGCCCGTGGTGCTACTGAACGGGATTCCTTTTCGCTTCCGCCACGACCAACCCGAGTAGAACCGTTCCATAGACGATTAATGGGATTCTTCTGGATACCTGTTTTCCCTCCGATACCAACAGGCGAACAAACGAGGGCGAAGGTTGCTTTTCCAGCTGGAATAGAACAAGGTAGAATAGCCTTCGTAAAGGGATAGCAAATGAAACGAAGTGTCGCCCATTTATGGTTTGTGCATCTCCGGCCGATGATCTGGCGGATCATAGCGTTCATCCTGCGCTTCTTGCCGATTTCATCGCGCCAAGGTGGTGTGCCCAAAGGAGTGATCTGGGATGCGGCGGAATGGATCCGAATTACGGAAAACGCCAGACCATGGGCGGAGCGCGGTTCCCGCCACTGGCAGGTGAAGGTCCGGGAGAGCGAACTCTATATTGGAGATCTGCCGCGCACCATTGAGAAATCCATTCACCCGGTCTTTTACGATCAGCGTTTCTTCCGATACCCCGAATTGTCCGTGACCTGCATCCGGCGCGGACGCGTGGCGACTTCCCAGGGAATTGTGATTTCTCCCGAAGATTATGTCTTCGACGAGTTTACGCACCAGTGGGGTGAATCCATTTGGAAATCCGGAGTATTTCTGCGACCCGGGCTGCCTCGGATGGAATATCGCGATGACGTCTGGGCGACCTTGGTGGCGCCGGCTTCGGGCCGCAACGCCCACCATTGGCTGACGGACGGATTGCTCCGTCTTGCGGTGTTAGAAGAGGCCGGGCTTGCCAAACACACCAATTTCATTATTCCTGATCTGCAGCCGCTATTTCTCGATTCAATGGAGGCTTTGGGATACGGAGCGGAACGATGCGCCGGGCTGGGGTCCGGGCATTGGGAAGTAGAGCACCTGCTGGTGCCCTCCTTCCTGGCGCCTCCGGGCTTCATGCGACCGTGGGGATTTCGCTGGCTGCGCAACCGGCTGGGCATTGAAGGCAAGCCTCCGGGCAAACGGCGATTTTGGATCGGGCGTAATCGTGCGCGGGGGAGGCATCTGCTCAACGAAAAGGAATTGCTCCCCATTCTGAAAAAGGCGGGATTTGAATATGTGGAACTAGAAGACCTTTCCTTCAGTGAGCAAATGAAGCTCTTCTCTCAGGCGGGCGCCATCGCGGCGCCGCACGGCGCGGGAGTGACCGACCTCCTCTTCGCCCCGCGCCGCATCCGCGTGCTGGAGCTTTTTCCGGAACGGTACATCGTTCCCGTATTTTGCATGCTGGCTCACGTCCTGGACCAGGAATATTTCTATCTCATCGGGACCACCACGCCGGATGATATCTCGAAAGATTTCAACAATATGGACAATTACCGGGTGGCGCCGGAGCGTTTGATCGAGACTTTACGGATGATGTCGCTGTTAAAGTGATGGCTACCAAAACTGCGCTCCTCGTGATCTCGTGCGATGCCTATCGGGACGTGTGGGGACCTTTTTTTACGCTCCTGTTCCGCTACTGGCCGGATTGTCCATTCCCGGTTTTTTTGGGATCGAATCATGCGGTGTATCCCGATCGGCGGGTTCTCGCGTTTACGGTCGGCGACGATCTCGACTGGTCGTCCAACCTGATACATATGTTGGAAATGCTTCCAGCCGCCGGCGTGCTTCTCCTTCAAGAGGATTTTCTCATCGACCGCCCGGTGAAAACGGAAAGAATTTCGCAGTTGATCGGATATGCCGAGGCCCAGCAGGCGGCCTGTCTGCGCCTGATGCCGATCCCGGGGCCGGATGAAATGTGCGCGGATCAACCCGAACTCGGCGTGATCCGCATAGGCGCGGAGTATCGCGTCTCCTTGCAGGCGGCCTGGTGGCGGAAGGAGAGTCTGGCGGCGATCCTGCGCGCCGGAGAATCGCCATGGCAATTCGAGCGGCTGGGCAGCCGCCGGTCGGACGAGCTTTCGGCGCCGTTCCTCTGCCTGCGAACCGGGGTGGACTACCCGCTGGACTATTACACCACCGCCGTCTTCCGCGGGTATTGGGAAAGAGGTGCGGTGGACCTGTGCCGGCGGGAAAAAATCCCGGTGGATTTACGCCGCAGGTCGGTGATGCCGCTGAGGATGCGCGCGGAACGGTCGCTGCGCAGAGCCGGAGTACCCGATCGTCTGGCAAGACTGCTCGCCCTGCCGCTTGGGTTCCGGATAGCCGCGGGCGGGAAACCATGAGGAGATCCATGACTCGTTCCGCTGGAAGAACGGAAAGAATGGATCGGCGGGCTGAAGGGGCGGGCGGTGAATAGGGCGAGAGGGATTCTTGCGTCCGGACTGCGCCTAATCCCCTCATCGGCGCGCCCGCGCGGAACGATCCCGGATTTCCGCGCTTGGTGCGACGCCCGCGAAGCCCGCCTGCCTTGGATGGAAAAGGGATGGGATCACTGGTACATCCCGGTGCGCGATCCGGAACTGGTGGAGATCGCGCCGCCGCTGAGCATCGACGGAACAGTCCACCCGGTATATCGCGGCGCGCAGTTCTACCGTTATCCGCCGCTGTTCCTTGGGCAGATTCGAAATGGACGAGTATTGGGATGGGATGGAGCCGTACTGACATCAGATGGCCGCGTGCTGGAGGAATTTTCCTTCGCATGGGGAGCGCCGCCCTCGCAATTGCCGGTTTTTTCCCGGCTGAGAATTCCCCCGCGGCAGGAAAAGATAGGCGCCATGCTCACCCTGCTTTCTCCGGTGTCGGCCAAGCCGAATTACTTTCACTGGTGGGCCGATACGCTTCCGCGGTTGGCCGTCGCGGAAGCCGCAGGAATCCGTTATTACCAGGTGATCGTTCCAAAAGAAATGGAGGATTGGCAGCGGGAATCCCTGGACCGGTTGGGCGTGACCGCCGACCGCCAGGAGCCGTTCGGAGACGATCATTGGCAGGTGGAGAGTTTGCTGCTACCGTCGCTGCTTGGATACTCCGGTATGATGCGACCGTGGGCCGCGGACTGGCTGCGCCGGCGGATCGGACTGCCGAAACCCGCAGCGCGCCGACGGCGGATCTACCTGCGGCGTGAAAAAGCGGGCTATCGCCGGGTGGCGAACGAGGCGGAGCTCTTGCCCATCCTTGAAAAATATAAGTTCGAATTCCACGAAACCCAAGGGCTGTCGCTTACCGAGCAGATGAAATTGTT
>JBEKDW010000088.1:0-8605 GCA_050014155.1 Anaerolineales bacterium | reverse complement strand
TGTCTCCTGGCTGGGAGAAGGGGTCGGTTTTTATTTGATCCTCCTCGGGTTGGGAATTCCTCCGTCCACCGCGGTGCTGGCCGACGCGATTTTCGTGCTGGCGGTCTCCACTCTGGTCGGATCAGCCTCGACGCTTCCCGGGGGGTTGGGCGCGGCCGAAGCCAGCATCACCGCTTTGCTGTTGCTGACGGTGACTTCCGATCACGCCGTGGCGGCTGCGGCGACGCTGCTGATCCGACTGGCTACATTGTGGTTCGGTGTGACGCTCGGATTGATCGCCTGGGCGGCCACTCCGCGGTTGTGGAAGCGGACCGAACCGGCCACACCCGTTCCCGCGCAAAATATCCCGGCCGAATGAAAGGTCCTCGGATGATGAAAAATTTTTTACGAGCGGATTTCCATGCACACACCGTTTATTCCTCCGACGGTTCGACCGACATCCCCAAATTCATCGCCGCCGCAAGGCGGGCCGGTTTGGATCGGGTGGCCGTGACGGACCATAATACGCTGCGCGGCGCGCTGGAGGCTGCCGCGTTGGCGCCGGATCTGATCATCCCCGGCGAAGAGATCATGACCACTGAAGGGGAACTATTGGGATACTATCTCCAAAAGGAAATTCCCAGGGGGCTGACTCCGGAAGCCGCCATCGCGCAACTGCGGGATCAGGGGGCGGCGATCAGCGTCTCGCATCCCTTCGACCGGCTGCGGCACGGTGCATGGAAAGTGGATGCCCTGCGGAGAATCCTTCCCCTGGTCGACGCGATCGAGGGATTCAACGCCCGCTGCCTTTTCGCCGAGGACAACCGGCGGGCGGATTTGTTCGCGCGCGGAAACAAAATCCCGGCAACCGCCGGCAGCGACGCGCATACCGCATTCGAACTCGGGGCCGCCGGGTTGGAGGTGCCGCCGTTTCAGGATCCCGCGACATTACGTGCGGCGCTGCCGCAGGCCATGGTCTTCGGCCGGCTCTCACCTTGGTGGGTGCACTTCTTTTCCCGTTTTGCCAAATGGAGGAAAGTCGTCGCGGGGAAATAATCACGTTCTGTTTTTTTCCGCTATAGCTCCAAATTGACAGCACGGAATGGATAGGACGTAAAAAAAAGAAGCGGCGTTTTGCCGCTTCTTTTGCATCGTGTTGATCGGAGTCAACTCCTAGGGGATGATGAGCTTCTGCCCCGAGGTCAGCGTATAGGGATCCTTCAAATTATTGGCCGCGATGATCCGGTTTGGGTCCACATCGCCGAAATAGCAGCCGATTTTGTAGATGGTGTCGTAGGCCGCCGAAACCGTAAAGACCATATTGGCCGTGTGCGTGTGAAGGGCGCGGTCGCCGGGGAACGGACCTCCGCTGGACGGGATTTTCAGCACGTCTCCGGGAAACACATCATCGTTGGCTCCCAATCCGTTCAGAGCCAGGATGTCGTTCGGGCTGATATCGAAACGCCGACCCAGGCAATAGACGGTCTCCCCTTCGTTGATTTTATAGGTTGCCGGATGCCCCGGAGTGGAGGTGGGCACGACGGGAACGGTAGCGGTCGCGGCTGCGACGGTCGGAGTACTGGTTACCGGCGTGGATTGCGCTCCGGTCGGCGAGATAGCTACGGTGGAGAAGGAGGACGTGTTGGTCGCTTCCCCGCCGGGAGTGAGGCCCCGCGCCTGGGCGGTCTGCTGGATAAACGCGGTCCGCAACGCATTCATGGTCGCGAGTGCCGGTGAAGTTGAAGATAGACCGGATGGGGTCGCGGCTCCGGTCGAACCTGACGGCGAGCTATAAGAAACCGTGCAGGCTGTCATCAGACCGGCAACCACAAATAGAAACCAGGCGTTTTTTGCTTTAATCATCTTCCCTCCCAAAATCCCGCAAATTTCCCCTGTATCCTAGCACAAAGGGTAGTGTTCCGCAACATATTGGTGCATATACCGTGCCAGATAAAAAGAGACCGACGCGGTCTTAAGACCGCGTCGGTCTCGGTGGTTGGTTCGATCCAATCAATTCGCCTTTAGGATGTGGGTAAAAATCGAAGCGCCCGAACCGCCGATGTTTTGCGCCATCCCGATTCGCGCCTTGGACAGCTGGTTGTCGCCAGCTTCGCCCCGCAATTGCTGCGCGACCTCTACGATCTGATACATCCCCGTAGCTCCGACCGGATGGCCACGCGCTTTCAATCCGCCTTGGGTGCAAATGGGCAGCTTGCCGTCCAGGCGGATCGCGCCGTCAAGCGCCAACCGCGGCCCCTGCCCGCGTTCGGCGAACCCGCAAGCCTCTAGGGAGAGCGCGCTGAGAATACTGAAGGCATCGTGTAATTCGAAGAAGTCGATCTGGGAGGGTGTAACCCCGGCCTGGTCGTAGGCTTTATGCGCCGAGGAAAATGCCGCCGAAAGGAACATCGGATCCTTGCGGTCGTGTACAGCAACGGAGTCGCTGGCGGCGGCCGACCCGGCGACGAGGATCTTCGGCCGCGGGCCATTCTTCACCTTTTCGGCTGGCAGCAGCAGGACGGCGGCCGCGCCATCGCCGATCGGCGACGCATCCAGTAAATTGATCGGCTCGCAGATCATCCGGGCCCGGGCGTAATCCCGTTCGGTGATCGGTTCGCGCAGCCGGGCATTGGGATTGCGCGCGCCATTGGCGTGGGCGTTGATCGAGAAGGCTCCGAAGTCGGTATGTTTCCATCCGAACTCGAATAAATAGCGCTGCATGATCAGCGCGTTCAAGCCCACGAAGGTAACCCCCTGCATCCCCTCGTAATCCGCGTCTGCGGCGGTCGCGAGCGCGGCGGTCGTCTCCGCACCAGAGGTCTCGGTCATCTTCTCCACCCCCACCGCGAGCACCGCATCGAGCGCGCCGGAAGCCACGGCGAGATAGGCCGCGCGGAAAGCCGCCGCCCCGGAGGCGCAAGCCGCTTCCACTTTGAACCCTTCCGCTCCGCGCTGGCCCATCCAATCCGCAACCAGCGCGCCCACATTCTCTTGCCGGGCCACCTGCCCGGAAAGCATGTTGCCGACAAACACGGCGTCGATCCGGTCCACGCCGGCATCGCGCATCGCCGCGAGGCCCGCCTCGGTGGCGAGATCGCGCAACGAGCGCTCCCAGTGTTCTTCGACCGGGGTTTGCCCGATCCCCTGTACCGCCACTTCGCGCATGGAGATCAGGCCGCGGCGAGGATCGGGCGGAATTTGTAGCCGTACTGGATAACGCCTTCCTCACCGTCTGTGCGCAGCCGGCGCGTGACCATTTCCACCGGCATGCCGATTTTAATTTCCGCGGCGTCGATGTCGGTCAATTGCGCCGTGACCAGCGGCCCCTCCTCCAGTTTGACCAGCGCGATGGCATATGGCGCCTGGGTCTCGTATCCGGTGGGCGGCTCATGCACCACGGTATAGGAATAAACCTCGCCCTTCCCGCTCATGGCGTGGACGCCGCGCGCATCCTCACCGCAATGCGGACAGATGTCCCGCGGCGGGAAAATATATTGCCTGCAGTGGTCGCATTGTTCGCCCTCGAGGGCATAGCGCTGTTTGCGCAATCTCCAGTTTCTCGCGATATCCATATCGATGCTCCTTTTACGTCCCCTGCCCCTCCCTTTTTTCCCGGACGGGAAAACGAGGAGCGGCAGAAGCGGGGTCACATTTTCAATTTTCCACGGTAGCGCACATACACTCCGTAATCGATTTCTTTCCGGCGGGCGATGTAATGGCCCGTGCCCGGAGCCAGCGTCCTGCGCTCCGGCAGCCGCCCGGTGGCGGTAAGTTGAAATGCGTCGGACCCGGCGCCCGATCCGAACGAAACCAGCAAGATCCGGTCCCCCGGCGCGGCCTCGTCAAGCACGGCCGTCAACCCGATTAGCGCGGAACCGGAGTAAGTGTTGCCGATCTGTGGCGCGAGCAATCCCGTTTTGATTTGTTCCTTGGTGAAGCCCAGCGTCTCCGCGGCGCGCTGCGGGAATTTCGGATTCGGCTGGTGGAACACGGCATAGCGATAGTCGCCGGGCTTGGTGCCGGTGGCGTCCAGCAGCGCGCGCCCCGCGGCCAGCACATGTCGGAAGTACGCCGGTTCGCCGGTGAAGCGCTGCCCGTGCGAGGGATAATTCGCGCCGATGCGCCTCCAGAAATCCGGCGTGTCAGTGGCGTAGGAATAGGAAGCCTCGATGACCGCGAGGGCCTCCTCCGCCGGACCGATCAGGAACGCCGCACCGCCCGCGCCGGCGGTGTATTCGAGCGCGTCGCCCGGCCGCCCCTGGGCCGCATCCATGCCGAGGATCAGCGCATAATCGATCATGCCCGAGCCGACCATGCCCATGGCGGCCTGCATCGCTTCGCTTCCGGCTTTGCAGGCAAACTCCCAGTCCGCCGCCAGGAGATTCGGCGTGGCGCCGATTGCCTCTCCCACGATCGACGCGGTGGGCTTGACCGCGTACGGATGCGATTCCGAACCGACCCATACGGCGCCGATCTTCTGCGGCGCGATGCCGGCCCGTGCCAGCGCGTTGCGCGCCGCCTCGATGGACATGGTGACCACGTCCTCATCCAGCCCCGGAACCGATTTTTCCGTGACGATCGGCGGCGTATTGCCCTCGGTCCACACGCGTGAAATCTCTTTTCCCGGCAGCCGATAGCGTGGCACGTAGGCCCCGTAGCCGGTGATGCCCGTTTTGCGCGCCGGCCGCATGATCGGCGCGCTTGGTTTCGGTTCGGCTTGGATTTCTGCGGTGTTGGTCATCGGTATTTAGCGCAGCTCCTGGACCAATGCTTCCGCGCGATCAATGCGGATCGCGTTCTCTTCCACCAACCGCTGCGCCACTTTTTCCACCGCTTCGCCTTTCGCGCCGGCGGCAATTGCCACCTGCCGCGCGTGAAGGCGCATATGCCCGCGCTGGATTCCCTCTGTGCCCAGCGCCCGCAGCGCCGCCAGGTTTTGCGCTAGCCCGACCGATACGATCGCCTCCGCGAGCTCGCGTGCGCTTTGCACACCTAAAATTTTCAGTGCCGTTTGTGCGAGCGGATGCACGCGGGTGGTTCCGCCAACAATCCCGGCCGCGATCGGCATTTCCAAGAATCCCGCAAGCGCTCCGTCAGGGGCCCGCTCCCAGCGCGAAAGCGAAGTGTAGATTCCGCTGCGCGCCGCATAGGCATGCGCGCCGGCTTCCATCGCGCGCCAATCGTTCCCGGTGGCGATCACGATCGCATCCACGCCGTTCATAATCCCCTTGTTATGAGTGGCTGCCCGGTAAGGGTCGGCCGCGGCAAAGGCATACGCTTCAAGTATTCCGTCGCGCACGCGTTCGCCGCTCCATTCTTCAAACGCCAGCGACCCGACCGGAATGGTGCAGCGGGCGCGCGCCAGGCGTCGGTCCGCCAGGTTCGAAAGGATGCGCAGGTTGACGCGTCCTCCGGTGAGCTTCTCGATCCGCGGAGCGATCCGTTCGCATGCGGTGTTGACTGCATTGGCGCCCATCGCATCGCGCACGTCGAGAATCAAATGCAAAACGAGGAACGGTCCGACGGGAGAGGATTCGATGCGGCGAATCGCGATATCTCTAGGGCCGCCTCCCGCTTTCCGTAGCACCGGGTCCGCCTGCCCCGCTTCGGCCAGGATCTCCGCGCGGTTTTCCCGCAACGCGCGTTCCGCCGCTTCCACATCGGGAACATCCATGATTTGAATCTGGCCGATCATTTCCGGCGCGTCCGCCTCGGCGGTAAATCCGCCGCCTTCGCGCACCAAGCGGGCCGCGAAGGATGCTCCCGCCACGACCGACGGTTCCTCGATGACCATGGGAACAAGTATTTCGCGCTGATTAATCAGGAAGTTGGTCGCAATCCCCAGCGGTAGCGAATACAAGCCGACGACGTTTTCGATCATCCGGTCGGCGGTGGCAAGGTCGATGCCGCCGTGGCTTAAACGGCCGATAGCCGCCTCGTCCAATGAGGCGGATTCTCGAATGAGGTTTTGTCGTTCGTTTACGGATTTTTTATGAAATCCGGGAATGCGCGAATTTCCTGCCATGGTTTGACAAGGATAGTTTCTCCCGTCTTGCATTGGCTATCAGAGGAAAAAAGAGAGGGTTCCACCCGAGTTCCGATAGGAATTGAGAGGGATGAATTGGGGGTTCGAATATTTGTAACTGCGAAAAATAGGGGTTTTTAAGAGAAGATTGATGGAGCTCAAAGGATTTTTCCGGCAAACAAGCCGCTCTTTTGGGCGCCTAGGCCAAACCATTAACTCATTTATTGGGTTAAAAATAACGATCCAGGTTAATCAAACCGAAGGATTAATAGGTTTAACCTTTCTGTTTTGGAGGTTTCTCTGTCCCTTTCTTTTGTTGGCCCGGAGGGGTCTTGGTTTTTTCCTCTAGCTCTCGTTCGGTTGGGGAAAGTCCCATCGTATTCGTAATCTGTTGGCCGAGTGGGGTTTCGGTTTTATGCTTCGGCGGCTGTCCCGTTGGGGAAAGCTGCTTTGTATCCTTCTTTTGTTGACCGGGTGGTGTGTTGACCGGGCCTTTTCCCAACCGCAGATTTTGGATCAACTCCCGGCTTTGGCGTGACCGGTCGACGGCGTGGTCGAATAATTCCAAGGTGGATGATGGAATGAGCGTGCGAAGATCCTGCAGAATATGATTATGATGGGAGAGCCGGGCTTGTACGTCTTCCAATTGAGCGGACCCCGCATTGACGGGGAGCCGTTGCAAGGCGGCGTCCAGAAGATCGAGCGTCCCCTCATAATTTTCCAACCCCGCCGACAAATCCTGATCGCGGTTCTTGCTTATCAATTGTTGAATTTCTTCAAGACGCCGGTCGGAATAGTCCGCTAACAGGGTCACGTTTCCGATCGGAGACCACGAAACCGCAAGGCTTATCCGTTCGAATTCCAGCTTGGCAGGGTACAGAGGATCGCCGGGGATTGCTTGAGCGGACGCGGAGAATACACCCCAACCTGATCCCAACAACACTGCCATCAAGAGGACGACAATCGCAGCCCGAAGGATCCTCCAGGAAACGGACTGCGGCCGGGTTGCTCCACGCGCATTGGAGGTTTTCTGCACCGCCTGGATCCTCCGGCGCAGCCGGGCTTCGGAAGTTTTCACATATTCCGGCGATGGTCCAATGGGGGCCATGAGGTCCCGGGTGTTGACGGCCGTTTCGAGTAGGATCCGGAGTTCGGGACCGGCGTCGGGATGCTCGCGCAGGCAATCCTCGAGCGTCGCCTTCCCTTCCTGAATGCTGCGCAGGCATTCGTCCAGGATGTCCGACCGGCTGTTATATCTGTTTTTCATTCTGTTCTCGGACTCTGCCACGAAGCATTTCCAATGCCCGATGAAGCAACACACGGGTCGACACTTCGGTCTGATCCATCCACTTCGCCACGATGGCCGTCGGCAAAGATAAAATCACCCGCAAGATGATCACCTCGCGGTAATTGGACGGAAGGTCGTCGATTGCGACTCGCAAGGTCTTTAACTCTTCGTCCTGGATGACGTGGTCGTCCAATGGACGAAGCGAGTCGGGCTTTGGTTCGTACGCCGAAAGCGGAACATTCATTTTTTGACTGCGGTAGTAATCGATCAGCATGTTCTGCGCCACCCGGTAGAGGAACGAGGAAAAAGGCCATCCGCGCTCACGGTATCTGCCCAGAGATTGAAACGCTCGAAAGAACACCTCCTCCGCAAGATCCTCCGCATCCTTCGTATCTCCCATCCGGACGAATAGATAACGGTAAATGTCCCCCACATACCGCTGGTAGAGCTGGCCGAAAGCTCCGGTATCTCCCCCCTTTGCCCGGGCCACCAAAATCGAGTCGCTCAATTCCGAAAGCGGTGTTACATTCATTACAACGGTTTCCCTCAGGGATTGTTACATCAAATATCAGGAAAGAATACCACAGCCGAAAACCGAAAATGCATTAATTCACTTCCGGTTCCTCCTAATAAACATCAACTGGAAAATAACACCAAAAAACCCGTTTTCCTCAATAAAATCACATCAAGAGTGTCGCTCAATAAAAAAATCATGGATTTTCATGGGATTTCAGTTCACAGATAGGAAATTCGGCGCCCGTCGCGTCTATCTCCTTCGCCGTTAGTACGATTGGTAACCGGGCGGTCGTGTAACAACCAATCAAGCCTCCCGTTACATATCGAGGACGGTTGCATATTTTTTAACAACCGCCTTTTTAACGGGGTTTTTTCGTAAATAACAGTCTACAGGCAAATGCGATTGGGCACGGAAAATCAAAAGAAGGATTGTCGATGCGGACGGTTCCATCCATGCGTGTGATTCCGTTTTTCCTGCCGGGATTGTTGTTAATCTCTTGCGCCAGCCTTTTGTATTTCGTATTCCCCGGCCAGGTCCAGCAGGAAATAACGGCAACTGTTCCCGCTCCCGGTTCGCATCCACCAGCCCAATCGGCTTCAGAGATCCCAACCAGCGAGCCGTATCTGGCGGCGACCTTTCCTTCCGGCGGAAAAATCATCCTGTTCACCCCGCACGGAGGCGACGTAGTCGCCACCCTCTGGGTGGATGTGAAAGGCACCGCGCCGCAGGAGACGGTAATTTCCTTTAACGACGAGATTGCCGTCGCCGGGCAGGGCGGACTCTTTTCCGTCCGGGT
>JBEKDW010000087.1:0-9712 GCA_050014155.1 Anaerolineales bacterium | reverse complement strand
AGTCGATTATCTCAGTGATCACGCCGGCGCCCACGGTCAGACCGCCTTCGCGAATCGCGAATTTCGAACCCTTCTCCAGCGCCACCGGCACGATCAACTCCACCGTCAGGTTCACCGTGTCGCCCGGCATCACCATCTCCACCCCTTCCGGCAGCGTCAGCACCCCCGTCACGTCCATCGTCCGGATGTAGAACTGCGGCCGGTAGCCCGTGAAGAACGCCTTGTGCCGCCCCCCTTCTTCCTTCTTCAGCACGTACACCTGCGTCTTGAATTTCTTGTGCGGCGTGATCGACCCCGGCTTGGCCAGCACCTGACCCCGTTCCACCTGCTCCCGCTCGATCCCCCGCAGCAGCACCCCGACGTTGTCCCCCGCCTGCCCCTGGTCCAGCAGCTTGTGGAACATCTCCACCCCGGTGCACACCGTCGTCTTCGTCTCGTGCAGCCCGATGATCTCCAGCGGGTCCCACACCTTCACGATCCCGCGGTCGATCCGGCCGGTCACCACCGTCCCCCGTCCTTTGATCGAGAATACGTCCTCGATCGACATCATGAACGGCAGTTCCGTGTGCCGCACCGGCTCTGGGATGAAGTCGTCCACCGCCTTCAGTATCTCCAGAATCGACTTGTATTCCGGCGCGTTCACGTCCTTGCTCGTGCTCTCCAAGGCCTTCAGCGCCGACCCGCGGATGATCGGGGTCTTATCCCCCGGAAATTGGTACGACGTCAGCAGTTCCCGCAGCTCCAGCTCCACCAGCTCCAGCAGCTCCGGGTCATCCATCATGTCCGTTTTGTTCAAATACACCACGATGCTCGGCACTTCCACCTGCCGCGCCAGCAGCACGTGTTCCCGCGTTTGCGGCATCGGCCCGTCCGGAGCCGCCACCACCAAGATCGCCCCGTCGATCTGCGCCGCGCCCGTGATCATGTTCTTGATGTAATCCCGGTGCCCCGGCATGTCCACGTGCGCGTAGTGCCGCTTTTCCGTCTCATATTCCACGTGGGCGATGTTGATCGTGATCCCGCGTTCCTTCTCCTCCGGCGCGTTGTCGACTGCATCTGCGCCACTTTCGTGATCGCCGCCGTCAGCGTCGTCTTCCCGTGGTCGATGTGTCCCATCGTCCCCACGTTCAGATGCGGTTTGTTCCGTAAAAATTTTTCCTTCGCCATGGCATCGTCTCCCTTGCGTTACAGAACGCCGACTGCGCGGCTTCGATCCTGCCTAGGTCTTGCTCATCGCTTCCTGAGCTTCCGCCTCGGCAAGCGCCTGATAATGATCGAATTCCATCGTAAACACGCCGCGTCCCTGTGTGGAGGAACGCAACTCGGTCGCGTATCCGAACATTTCCGCCAGCGGCACCATCGCATGAACCGCCTGGACGTTCCCCGGCCGGGGTTCGATCCCGCTGATCGTCGCGCGCCGCCCGGCCAGATTTCCCATTACGTCGCCGAGATATTCCTCCGGCGAGATCACTTCCACTTTCATGACCGGTTCGAGCAGGACCGGTCCGCCTTTTTGCACGCCCTCGCGAAAGGCGAAGGTGGCGGCCATCTTGAAGGCCATCTCGTTCGAATCCACCTCGTGGAACGACCCGTCGCGCAGCGTGACTTTGATATCCACCACCGGATACCCGGCCAACACGCCGGCTTCAGCGGCTTCTTTCACGCCCTTCTCCACGCCCGGAATGTATTCCCGCGGGATGGAGCCCCCGACGATTTTATCTTCGAAAATCATCCCGGATCCCGGCTCGCCGGGCTCCAGCGACAGGACCACATGGCCGTACTGTCCGTGTCCGCCGGTCTGCTTGATGTAGCGGTACTCGGCCTTGGGCACCGCCCGGGTGATGGATTCGCGGTAGGCAACCCGCGGCCGGCCGACGTTCGCATGCACGTTAAAGTCCCGGCGCATCCGCTCGACCAGTACGTCAAGATGCAATTCGCCCATGCCGGAGATGATCGTCTGGCCTGTGGTCTCGTCGTTGTGCACCCGGAAGGTCGGATCCTCTTCGGCGAGTTTATGCAGGGCCTGGGAAAGCCTGTCCTGGTCGACCGTGCTTTTCGGTTCGATGGCTACCGAGACGACCGGCTCCGGGAAGGTGATGTTTTCCAGCAGGATTGGATTGGAAATGTCGCTGAGCGTATCCCCGGTGAAGGTATCTTTCATGCCCAGCACGGCGGCGATGTCGCCCGCCAAAATCTCGTCGATTTCTTCGCGCCGGTCCGCGTACATACGGATCAGCCGGCCGACGCGTTCGCGTTTTCCGCGCACCGAATTCAAGACGTTCGCCCCCTGCTTCATCGTTCCGGAATACACCCGGAAGTAAGCAAGGCGCCCGACGTATGGATCGGAAACGATTTTAAAGACCAGGGCGCTGAGCGGCGCATGCTCGTCCGGGCCGCGGGTTTGCTCCTCCCCCGTTCCGGGGTGGACGCCGCGAAGGGCGGGAATGTCGAGCGGTGAAGGGAGAAAATCCACCACCGCGTCGAGCAGAAGCTGCACACCCTTGTTTTTCAACGCCGATCCGCACAGTACCGGCGTCGCTTTGCCCTTGATCACTTCGCGCCGCAGCGCGGCTTTTAATTCCTCGACGGATATTTCGTGGCCCTCGAGATATTTCAGGGTGAGGGTCTCATCGAGTTCGGCAACCTGTTCGACCAACTGGGCCCGGCGGCTGTCGGTCTCGGCCCGGTATTCCGGCGGAATTTCGACAACGCTCGGCGCTCCTCCGCTTGAATCGGTCCAGAGGATCGCCTGGCGGTCCAACAGATCGATCACACCGCGGAACCCGCTTTCCTCCCCGACCGGAAACTGCACCGGGATCGGATTAGCGCCCAACCGCTGGCGGATGCTCTGCACGCTCCGGTCGAAGGATGCGCCGACGCGGTCCATCTTATTAATGAAGCAGATCCTGGGCACGCTGTACCGGTCGGCCTGACGCCAGACAGTCTCGCTCTGGGGTTCCACGCCCTGCACCGCGTCGAACACCACCACCCCGCCGTCGAGCACGCGCAACGAGCGCTGCACTTCGGCGGTGAAGTCGATGTGCCCCGGAGTATCGATAATGTTAACGAAGTAACCCTTCCACTCCGCGCTGACCGCCGCGGCCACAATGGTGATGCCGCGTTCGCGTTCCTGGTCCATCCAATCGGTCACGGTGGTGCCGTCGTCCACCGACCCAATCCGGTGAGTCCGACCCGTGTAGTACAACACGCGCTCGGTGGTCGTGGTTTTGCCGGCATCGATGTGCGCGATGATGCCAATATTTCGATATCGCTCCAGCGGGAACTGGCGTGCCATCTCTTCTTTTTCCTCTGCTCGATCCTGGTGGAACCGGTTTTCAATCTCCGGCTCCCCGACCTGGTCTTACGGGGCCAGTTCGATCACCAGGCGTCCCGCCAAGAACCTCATCGTCTGCTTGTTAAAGCCGCACCTACCATCGGTAATGGGCGAAGGCGCGGTTGGCCTCGGCCATCTTATGCACTTCCTCGCGTTTCTTCACAGCTGCGCCGGCGTTGTTTGACGCATCCAGAAGTTCCCCGGCCAAGCGCTCGATCATGGACTTTCCGCCGCGGGCGCGGCTGGCGGCGAGAATCCAACGAACCGCAAGCGAATCCCTGCGATCGGCTTCCACTTCCACCGGCACCTGGTACGTCGCTCCACCCACCCGCCGGGGTTTAACCTCGATCTGCGGGCCGACGTTGCGCAAGGCCTGCTCGAAGATTTCCAGCGGTTCCTTCTTGCTGCGTTCCTGGATCAGCTCGAAGGCGTGGTAGACAATCGTAGTGGCGACGCTTTTCTTCCCCCGGCGCATCACCTGATGGATGAAACGGTTGACCTTTACGCTGTTATAACGGACGTCCGGAGGAACTCCCCGGGACGTCTTGCGCTCTCTTCTCGCCATGATCCAAACTCCCTGAATGTCCGATCCGCCGGAATTCCCGACGGACCGCGATTATTCCTTCTTGGTTTCCTTCGGCCGCTTGTTGCCGTACTTGGAGCGGCCCTGCCGGCGGGCTTCCACGCCGGTGGTATCGAGCGTCCCGCGCACGATGTGGTAGCGCACGCCCGGGAGATCCTTCACCCGTCCGCCCCGGACCAGAACGACCGAGTGCTCCTGCAGTGAATGCCCCTCACCCGGGATGTACGCCGTGACCTCGATGCCGTTGGTCAGCCGCACGCGCGCGATCTTGCGCAAAGCGGAATTTGGTTTCTTCGGGGTCATCGTCCGGACGACCGTGCACACGCCGCGTTTTTGCGGGGCGCCGCGCGGTTGGCGGATTCTGCGCTGCTTCCGGGCGTTCAAGGTGTACAAGAGCGCCGGAGCCTTGCTTTTGGTCTTCTTCCAGTGCCGGCCCTTGCGGACCAATTGATTGATTGTCGGCACGATCAACCTCCCAAAGACTATCCTCGCACAAAAAAATCCCCTGCTAACACCCACCCCTTGCAGTAGGGGAGGCCATCCAACATGCATGATGGCCTCGCCCCACACGACGACTATGAAATTCGAGCGCCGGAATTTTCCCGGCCGCTCCGGTGAGAATCAGGGCAACGGGCGGCAATTTTACCATGGGAAAAAATGGGAGTCAAGCATATTTTCCATTCCTGGCAGAGGAAACTCGCAATCCAGGCCTTTTCCAAGCGGCCGGATTGGCCTACATTTCCGATAAGATTTGACCTGATTAAACCATTCTCTTGACTTATTGAAAATCGGGCCTTATAATACTCGTTCGCCCAAATGACTTTTTGGATACCTTTTCGGTCTGAAACGACAGGAATGGCTTCCCTCAGCTAGAGGGAAGCTGCTTGTCCGACCGTTCATTAGGAGAGCGCTATGGCCTTAAGCGGACGCAAATCCTACGCTCGAATCCCCGAGATTCAAATGCTACCGAACCTTATCGAAGTCCAGTTGGACTCCTTCCAGTGGTTTATAAAAGAAGGACTGGCCGAACTGTTCGACGAGATCTCCCCGATCGAATCGTTCAACAAAGGCATGCGCCTGTATTTCCCCGGCAACAGCCCCGAAGCGCACCAGTGGAATCTGAAATATTGGTTCGAAGAGCCCAAGTATTCCATCGAGGACTGTCTCGAACGAGATATCACCTACGCCGCCCCGCTGTACGTTTCCGTGCTATTGATTGGGACCGAAGTTCCGGAACCCATTAAACAGGATATCTTCCTCGGCGACATGCCGCTGATGACGGAAAAAGGCACGTTCATCATCAACGGGAGCGAGCGGGTCGTGGTCTCGCAGCTCATCCGGTCGCCGGGTGTGTATTTCGAAGCCGAAGAAGACCGCGCCACTGGCCGGCTTCTGGCGTCGGCCAAACTCATCCCCGACCGCGGCGCCTGGATGGAATTCGAAACCCGCAAGAGTGACTATCTGATCATCCGGTTCAACCGCAAACGCACGGTGCCGGTCACCATGCTGCTCCGGGCGCTGGCCGCGGTCTCCGCCGGGATGCCCGATTCCCCCCTGACTACAGGAAGCGACGAGGAAATCCTCGCTTTGTTCCAGGAGTCGGACACCAACCCCGCCCGCACGTTCATCGCCAACACCATCAAACAGGAACCCACCTGGGAACCCCGCGACAAGCGGACGCTGGCGCAGGAAGCGCTGATCGAATTCTACAAACGGATGCGCCCGGGCGATCCTTCGACCCTGGACAACGCGCGCCAATATCTGCAGGAGCAGCTCTTCGACCAGCGCAGGTATGATCTGGAACGCGTCGGACGGTACAAACTGAACCAGAAGCTGGACCTTCACTCGCGCGTCCCGCTCAGCCACCGCACCGTGACCCCCTGGGACATCATCAAGCTGATCGAGCGGCTGATTCTGATCGACAACGGGCTGGAAAGCCCGGACGACATCGACCACCTCGGCAACCGCAGGGTCAAGACCGTCGGCGAGTTGATCCAGAACAAGATGCGCATCGGCTTGCGCCGGACGGAGCGCGTAGTGCGCGAGCGCATGTCGATCCGGGATCAGGAATCCTTCTCGCCGATGAACCTAATCAACATCCGCCCGATCGTCGCCGCCGTGCGTGAATTCTTCGGCTCCAGCCAGCTCTCGCAATTCATGGATCAGACCAACCCGCTGGCGGAACTTCGCCATAAGCGCACCCTATCAGCCCTTGGGCCCGGTGGCCTGCGGCGCGAGCGCGCGGGGTTCGACGTGCGCGACGTTCATCAATCCCACTACGGGCGGATCTGCCCGATTGAAACACCGGAAGGCCCAAACATCGGCCTCATCGGCCGCTTGGCGTGCTATGCCAAGGTCAATCCCTTCGGGTTCATCGAAACCCCCTACCGCAAAGTATACAAATCCTACCCGGCCGGCGATCCCCGGCTGATCGGCCGTCATCTCGCCGAGGATCTGCTCAAACCCAACGGGAGGGATATTCTCGCCAAGAAAGGCGAACTGATCACCAAGGATATCGCCTCCAAGATACCGGCCACGAACGGGGATGTTCCCATCATCCCGCATGTCTCCGCGGAGACTCTCTATATTACCGCCGACACGGAAGACAAATTCATCATCGCTCAGGCCAACGCGCCGCTCAACGAACACGCGGAATTTGTGCGCGGCCGCGCCTCCTGCCGCCATCATTCGCGCTTCATGTTCGCCGCCCCGGAGCAGATCGATTACATGGACGTGGCGCCGCGGCAGATTGTCGGGATTTCCGCTGGGCTGATCCCCTTCCTGGAACACGACGACGCGAACCGCGCCCTGATGGGCTCGAACATGCAGGCTCAGGCCGTGCCCCTCATCCGGCCCGAAGTGCCGTTGGTATCCACCGG
The DNA here is from genome assembly GCA_050014155.1 of Anaerolineales bacterium. Taxonomy (GTDB): domain Bacteria; phylum Chloroflexota; class Anaerolineae; order Anaerolineales; family RBG-16-64-43; genus FEN-1073. Next base: position 2,916 of record JBEKDW010000087.1, on the reverse strand, counting down.
GATCGAACCCCAGGCGGCGCTTGATTCCGGGCAGGTCATCCTGGCCGACGTGGAAGGCCAGGTCGTCTCGGTGACCAGCGACCAGGTCGTGGTGCAGACCGGCAAGGGCAAGAAAGCTTTCAAGCTCCGCAAATATACCCGCTCGAATCAGAGCACCTGCATCGATCAGCGTCCGGCCGTGGTCAAAGGCCAGAAAATCAAACCCGGCGATGTCATCGCCGATTCCTCCTCGACCGAACTGGGGGAACTGGCTCTCGGGCAGAACGTGGTGGTGGCTTTTCTTTCCTGGGAGGGCGGAAACTACGAGGACGCGGTGCTCATTTCGGAACGGCTGGTGCAAGAGGACAAATTCACCTCGATCCACATCGAAAAACACGAAGTGGAGAGCCGTGATACAAAACTTGGACCCGAGGAAATCACGTGCGACATCCCCAATGTCGGCGAAGAAGCGCTCAAGGATCTCGACGAACACGGGATCGTGCGCATCGGAGCCGAGGTCGGGCCGAACGACATCCTGGTGGGAAAAATCACCCCCAAGGGTGAAAAGGAACTCTCGCCCGAGGAAAAGCTGCTGCGCGCGATCTTCGGGGAAAAATCCCGCGACGTCAAAGACACCTCGCTGCGGCTTCCGCATGGGGAACGCGGCAAGGTGGTGGACGTCAAGATCTTCACCCGCGACGAGCACCACGATCTGCCGGCCGGCGTGGAAAAAACCGTGCGCGTTTCGGTCGCCCAGCGGCGCAAGATCACCGAAGGCGACAAGATGGCGGGCCGCCACGGAAACAAGGGAGTGGTCTCGCGCGTTGTTCCGGTCGAGGACATGCCCTATCTCGAAGACGGCACGCCGGTGGATATCATCCTCAACCCGCTCGGCGTTCCGGGACGTATGAACATTGGCCAGATCCTCGAGACGCACCTGGGATGGGCGGTATCCCACTTGGGGTTCCGCGCAGTCTCACCGGTCTTCGACGGCGCGGACGAGTTTGAAATCGAGGCCGAGTTGGCCCGCGCCTGGACGATCGATCGCACCTGGGATGACATGATGGCCCGGGCGTGGAAGTGGGCCGCGCAACAGGGTCTCGGTGAGGATACCCTTGTCGACGACGACGAAGTGCGGCGGCTATATCTGGAAAACACGCTGCCTTCGAAAACTTACAAGAAGGACATGATCGCCACCGACACGATGTATGCCAAGCGGGCGGCCACGATCGAGTGGCTCAAGGAAAAAGGATTCAATCCGCAAACCTTCTTCCGCTTCGACGACACCACGCCGCTGGCGCAAACCGAACGGCACGCCCTCGATCAGGCCGCGATCGACGCCGGCCTTTCGCTCTGGCTGCGCAGCCTAGATGTACCGACCGCCGGACTCGACAGCGACGGCCTGCGCCGCAAGAGCGAAGAGATCACCCAGACGACCGGCCATCCGAGTCCGATCTTGGGCAAGCAGGTTCTCCGCGACGGCAAGACCGGCGATCCCTTCGATCAATCGGTCACCGTCGGGGTGATGTACATGCTCAAACTCCATCATCTGGTGGAGGATAAGGTCCATGCCCGGTCCACCGGCCCATACTCGCTCGTCACCCAGCAGCCGCTGGGAGGCAAAGCGCAATTCGGCGGCCAGCGGTTTGGGGAAATGGAAGTCTGGGCGTTGGAAGCCTACGGCGCGGCGTACACCCTGCAGGAAATGCTCACCATCAAATCGGACGACGTGCAGGGTCGCGTCAAAGCCTACGAGGCGATCGTCAAAGGCGAAAAAATCGAGGAACCCGGGATCCCCGCCTCGTTCCGCGTGCTGGTCAAGGAGATGCAATCGCTCGGGCTGGCGGTGGAAGCGGTGACCGATACCGGCGATACGGTGAAATTCGGAAAGGATGAAGAGAAGGCCCGCCCGCCCAAGATCGGATATGGGCTGCTCTCCATCGGCGGAGAATAAGAAACCCGGCATCCGTCGCGACCTGAATCGAAACGGCAGAGCTTTCGCTCTGCCGTTTTTTATTCAAGCAGCGGCGCTCCTATGGTAGACTCAATCCACACCCCCGGCAGGAGGCTTCCATGGATATCCGAACGGTCACGATCGAAAAACCCGAATCCGTCAACATCATTCTCGGCCAGACCCACTTCATTAAATCGGTCGAGGATCTGCATGAAGCATTGGTGGGCTGCGTCCCGGGGATCAAATTTGGTCTTGCGTTTTGCGAAGCCTCGAGTCCGGCGCTGGTACGCTGGTCCGGCACCTCGGAAGAGATGATCGACCTGGCGCGCAAAAACGCGCTGGCCATCGGTGCGGGCCACGCCTTCCTCATCTGCATGGAGAACGGCTACCCGATCAACGTGCTCAACGCCGTCAAGAACGTCCCCGAGGTTTGCCGGGTTATCTGCGCCACATCCAATCCCGTTCAGGTGATCGTTGCCGTCACCGATCAAGGCGCGGGTATCCTGGGAGTGGTCGACGGGGTGTCTCCGCGCGGCGTGGAATCCGAAAAGGACATCGCCGACCGCAAGGCCATGCTGCGCAAGTTCGGATACAAACTGTAACTTCCGAGATTCAGATCCCGCCGTGTACATCCAAAACATCCATCTGGAAACCAGCGAATATCCCACCCGGGAGTATTACCCGTTCAACCTCCCCCTCTTCCAAAAGCCGCTGTCGTTGTCCTTCTCCGCCCAAGTCACTTTTTTCATCGGGGAAAACGGGTGCGGAAAGACCACGCTGCTACAAGCCGTGGCGATCCGCAGCGGGGTTCAAATCTGGAGGGAAACCGAACGGCGGCGAGTTCAGCGCAACCCCTTCGTTGATAAATTCCCCGATTTTCTGCGAATCGATTGGGCTGGCGGCAGAGTTCCTGGAGTTTATTTCGGCTCCAATTATTTCCAATTTTTTTCGGAGATACTGGATGAGTGGGCCGTGAACGATCC
>JBEKDW010000086.1:0-8668 GCA_050014155.1 Anaerolineales bacterium | reverse complement strand
CCCCTCCCTCCTTCCCGTGATATGGGAAGGAGGGAGGGGATTATCCGGCAGTGATTTTTGTTGAATCGGTTGAAGGGTGGGCAGATGGGAGGGTTTCAGAAGCCTTGCCGCCCACGGGAGTGTTCAATCCCGGGCGCAAACCACTCGATGAAATCGTGCACTGGGATCGCTGGTAATCGAAAAGGTTATTGCAGGCCGAAGCCAGAGGACGAATAAAAACGGGCGGCCGTTAGGCCGCCCGTTGGATTCCAAACCCCGATTGCGATCCTTCGCGCCTACTTGAACGAAGGCCGGACTTCCGGATCGTTCAACATGACCAGATTGACAATCCCGATAACCAACGAGATGAAATTGCCCGCCAGGATCGATACAATTTCCAGGATGGCGATGACCTGCATGGTCGCAAAGGACGGTGGTTCCGTGCCGGAACTGAGCAACCGGATGGCGTAAATTAACTCGAATATTCCCAGCGCCATGGGAAGTAATCCGACCGGTGAGCAGCAGATCAGAACAAGGGATAGCGCGAGACCCGCAACCAATCCCAAACCGATCAGGACGTTGATGATCCCGCTGATCAGCATCAGGACCCCGATTACCTGGACTTTTTGGGATTTTATCTGGGGCGGCGTGGAAACGGGCGTCGATTCCATTGAGTCATTTCCTCCGGGAACAATTTGAGATAACGATCTCTTCCAACTATTCTACGACTTTTGCAGGGAAAAAGTTTCCTCTTTCGGTCCATCCGTCATTTTCCCGCAGCCGAAGCAACCGGTCCGCTAGGGCGGGATCGGGCGACGAGATACGCTTGGCCATTAAGATGGAAAGCGGACGCAGCGGCATACGCGCTGGTGAAGAACGACCCGATCAGGCAAATCAGACTTCCCGACAACGCCAGGAGCGCCAGGGGAAAAAAGCCCAGCAGCGCAAACAGATAAGCGCTGGGCGCGGACCGGATCAGGCGGAGAGATCCGCCCGGGCGGAGGACGCTTGAGAATTTTTCCCCCGAGGCATACCGCCCAATGGCGGCGGAAATCAACAAACCGTCCGCCATCGCGATCAGGAGGATTACGCACTCGATGGCGCATAACGTCGAGGTAACACCCGCGGCGATGGCGTCTTTCTCCGAAAGAAAATACGGGGACGCAAGCAGTCCGCCCGCGACCGCCACAATGAGAACCGGAAGGCTGTAGATCAGCAGGATGCCGCAGATTCGAATCCCATCCGAAACGTTCCTGCGGAAATCCAAAGCGGGCAACTCCTCGGATTGTCCTCCCACCACCCGCCGGCAAATCTCGCAAGCCCAACCGAGAACGGAAACCAAGCCAAGCACTGGGACGAGCAGCCAGATTGCTGGAAGAAATATTTTACGGAACCAATGATCGTCGTGAAAGAGAAACGTCAGGGAATATCCGAACCGCATGCCGGCCTCCAACCGCCGATGAATCGCGGCGATCTCCGGACCGTATTGTATCGAATAATCCCGGTGGAGAAAACAAACCCGCAAGTTCCGGAGATCCGGATACCCCGGATCGGGGATTCTCCATAAGATCCCCCGATTCTATCCCCCTTCCCGGCTTGACATTACCCGGCGGATAACCTATCTTTAGTGCCGGACACCCACCCTTCCATGACGTTACGATTACATAAAGTTACAAAGCAGATCGACCGGCTGCGGGAAAACGCCGTGGCGCGCGCTCAGCGTGTGCGGGCGGAACTGCCCAAGGCGCGGGAAACCTTCGATCAAGCCGCGCAGCGAAGCGATCTGTACGAACGAGCCCGTGCTGCGGCGGAAAGCGGCTGGGACGGAGCGATGCCCGCCGGCGGCGAGGCACTCTCTTCTTTTAAAGAAGCCCCGTCCCTTCCGTCAGCCCTCACCCTGGTTGCCGTCGACGGTTCGCAGGTTTACCCGGACCATCACGCCGCAGCGCTCTTCTACGCGATCAACATCGGCTTCTTCCTTCACCGCTACGACACCGGCGAAACCGACGCTGGCTCCGATCCGGATATCGTTTTCGAGGATGATTCTCTCTATCCCGACGGAAACCTGATTTCCCAGACGATCCTCAATGCGCGCCGCACCGTCGAGGAGATGGCCACCCTGCAGCGGATCGCGCTGGCCGAAAAGCAAGCGGCGCCCGGGCGGGCCGTGCTGGCTCTCGCCGACGGCGGACTGGCGCTGCGGATCGACGAAAAGGCTTTCCCGCCCGCGGAACGCGGCGCGCTGCAGAATAAATTCTTCGCCGCCATCGACCGGCTGGCGGCCGAAAAGATTCCGGTCGCCGGATACATCTCGCGCCCGGGCGGATCTCCCGTGCTTGCGCTGCTGGACCTGGCGCAGGAAGATGCCGCCAAACCAACGCGCGGACGCAAAGCCCCCAAGCGCACGACCTTTCCCGCGCTGGACGACAGCATGCTGTTCGAAAGCCTTCTTCCTCCGGGATCGCGTTCACCAATCTTTGAGTTCGCCGCCTATTGGAACAACCTCTACCGCAACCGCGAGCCGAACCAGAGCGCGCATTTCTTCTATCTCAACGTAGGCCGCGCGTATCCGGTGGTGGCGCGGGTGGAGGTGCCGGCGTGGACCGCCGCGGATCCCCACCTCGTGGACCGTGTGCATTCGTCGCTTGTCGAGCAGTCCGCCGTCACGCTCAACGATCCCTATCCATACGCGCTCATCCGCGCGGACGAGGAAGCGTTCGTTTCGGGGGAAGAGAAGAAATACCTCGAGCAGCAAATGGCGATCGCGCTCATCCGCGGCGGGATGCGGGTGAGCCGGTCGGAGAAACTTAATCACAAAGGTCGGGCGAGAAAACATTGACCCCTCCCCGACCCTCCCCATTCTGGGGAGGGTGATTATGAAACGGCGGTTTTCCGTTGCATGACCGGGAGGGGTCCACAGGAGCAACCACCATGACCCAACCAACACTCACTCCCATCGGGCGCGTACTATCCAGCGGCGCGGCGGAATTCCTCTTCGGATGCGCCGGGGCGCAAGGCAGCCCGCTGCGGCTCGGGGCGTTCGTGCAGGCCGAGACGGAGCAGGCCTGCGCGATCGGCGTCGTGGCTGACATCCGCGTGGTCGACGACGCCTTCGCGCGCCAACTGGTGGCCGGAGACGCCAAACCGGATTACATCCAGGAACAGCGCGACCGGCGGCTCACCCCGCTCGAAGTGCGCGCGCTGCACGCCGGATATATCCTCCCGGGCGGCGATGTTTTCCACCGCCTGCCGCCGCAACCGCCTTCCGCGCTCGAGGCGGTGTATGCCTGCGACGCCGAACGCGTGCGCGCCTTCCTGCGCTACGCGCGCGGCGGGTGGAACTTCTCGTTCCTTTCGATCCTCATCGCCGCCGGCGCCTCCAACGAAGTGCTGGCCGAATGCGTCTGGCAGGCGGCCGCGGCCCAGCCGGCCGATCCTGCCGGAAGGTTCCGGCAGGAGGCGGCGCGCGAGCTCACCCGCCTGCTCTCGGTCGATTTGCAGCGGCTGTATAGTTTGCTACCGCAACTGGCCGGATGACACTCGGAGTATGTCATTCCGAGGGGCGCAGCCCCGAGGAATCGGTGAGTTAAGGACATGGATCAAACTTACATCATGATTATTTTTTTCCGAGTCACCGATTCCTCGGCCGCTTACGCGGCCTCGGAATGACATCATGCACCGGTCTCGCCGGGGCTCGGGATGACATACGAAGTATGTCATCCCGAGGGGCGCAGCCCCGAGGAATCGGTGAGTTGAATGGATGATTCGAACTTTCATTGCGTTTGCCGCAGGATTATCGCGTTACCGATTCCTCGGCCGGCAAAGCCGGCCTCGGAATGACATCATGCACCGGTCTCGCCAGGGCTCGGGATGACATGTGAAGGGAGTCTTATGACCGACAACGAACTCGATAAAACTCTCCACCGCGCACCGCTCTCGGCCCAGCGCCACCCGCTCGGGATCGTCGTCGGCGGATCGCTAGCCGAGGGGCTGACGGTCAAACTCCATCCGCAAACGGTGCTCGAGGATCTGGCCGTCGGCCGCTACGTGGTCCTGCGCGGGCAGACCGGCAAGACCTTCTTCGGCATGGTCACCGACGTGCGCCTCGAAAGCCTCAACCCGGCCCTCGCGGCCAACCCGCCCGCCGCGGAAGACGATTTCTCCAAGCAGGTTTTTCTCGGGACAATGGCCTACGGGTCGATGCACGTTTCGCCGATGCTGGTGCTGGAAGAAGGCAAGAAGGAGGTGCGGCCGATCAAGACCATCCCGTCGCACTTTTCGCGCGTCGACGAGGCCACCGAAGCGGAAGTGAATGTGGTCTTCGGCGAGGAAGACAAGCTGCATTTCAACGTCGGCTCGCCGCTGGAGATGGAGGACGCGCGAGTCAACCTGGATCTAGCGCGGCTGGTGGAGCGCTCGTCGGGCGTGTTCGGAAAAAGCGGCACGGGGAAATCCTTCATCACCCGCATCCTGCTCGCCGGCCTGATCCGCTCGCAGATCGCCTCCTGCCTGATCTTCGACATGCACAACGATTATGGCTGGGCCGTGCGCGACGAGGCCGGGCGTGAATTCAAGGGGCTGCGCCAGCTGTTCGATTCGCGCGTCAGCGTGATCACGCTCGACCCGGAAACCTCGCGCCACCGCGGCAGCAAGGTGGACGGCGTCCTGCGGATCGGATTGGGAGAGATCGAGCCGGAGGACGTCGAGCTGATTGCCCAGCTGCTGCCGCTCAACGAGGTCCAGGTGGGCGCGTTGTACATGCTGCGGCGGAAGCTGGGAAAGAACTGGATCCCGCGCCTATTAAAGGAAGAGCCCGACGCGGATTTGCAGGAAATGGTCGATACCGAGCGCATTTTGCAATCCACGCTCAGCGCGATCCAGCGCAAGTTCGAATTGTTCCGCCGGCTCTCGTTCCTGCAGGAAAAACCGCCCGAGAAGGACCCGGTGGAGGAGATCTTCGCCACGCTGGATCAGGGCATCAGCGTGGTGCTGGAATTCGGCCAGCACGGGAACAAGCTCGAAGCCTACATGCTGGTGGCCAACTACCTCACGCGGCGGATTCACGAGCGCTACGTCGAGCGCAAGAACCGCGCCGCCGGCGGGACCGCGGCCGAGCCCAAGCCGCTCGTGATCGTGATCGAGGAGGCGCACAAGTTCCTCGATCCGGCGCTGGCGCGCTTCACCATCTTCGGCGCGATCGCGCGCGAGATGCGCAAATACAACGTCACGCTCCTGGTGGTCGACCAGCGCCCGTCGGCGATCGACGAGGAGGTGATGAGCCAGATCGGGACGCGCGTCACCTGTTTGCTCGACAACGAAGCCGATGTGCGCGCCGTGCTTTCGGGCGTCTCGGGCGCGGGCGGGCTGCGCGAGGTGCTCGCGCGGCTGGACACGCGCCAGCAGGCGCTCATCCTTGGCCACGCGGTGCCGATGCCGGTTGTCGTGCGCACGCGCGATTACGACACCGCGCTCTACGAGGAACTGGCCGGCACGAAGAAAAAGCCGAAGGGGTTGTATCCGGAGTGATCGCGGAAACGTCGGCGCCGTCCCCGGCACCGCGCGAAAACCGAGCACCCGAAAGTCCCCCGTGGATTTAACCGTTACTTAATCGGATCAATTTAGACGGGGAAGGACTTTTCGGAAAGGGAACGGACGCGAAGGAAATTTTCACGGAATTTTTACCAGCCGGGATCGCATCGGGCCATATATAATAACCATCTCTCGGTGAAGGCTCGCGGATGATCCTGACGATGGTGGGTTTGGATTACCCCGGGTCAATCAATATCCTGAAGCCATTATTCCATCCGACAAAGAGGTAAAAATGAAAAAGACGATTGCTCTGTTGCTCTTCGCAGGATGGCTGCTCGCCGCCTGCGGCACAGCTCCCGCCCCGGTCGCCACGCAAACCGCCGCGCCCAGCGAATCCTCCCCGACCGCCGAACCCGCCAACCATGCCGCAGATGTTCAAGTGGCCGCGAAAATGGCCGGCCTCTTGTTCGACCTGGAGACCGTCCAGAAAAACCTCGATGACGACACGACCGCCATGGCGAAAGTAACGGTCGGGGCCGCCGATACGGTCTCGTTTGATCCCGGTTTGGGCTTCAGCGGCAAACGGGCCGCGCCGGTGGCACGCCCGCTGGTCCAAATTAGCAAAGTTCCCCAAGGCTTCCTGGACCCGCTGCCGGAAAATGGTGCCATCCCCGGGGAAGCCGGATCCTGCGGTGCCGCAGCGGCCAATCCCGCGGTGACCTTCATGACCGTCGGCGGCGTGGCCGTGACACCGCAGCTCCTTGCGGATAAAAAATTGCAGACACTGCCGACCGACATGGTCACCCGGTCGCAGAGCGATCCCAAAAGCCTCTTTGCCCTTATTAATACCTTGGTGAAAAACGGCGACCCACGCCTTGGCACCGCCCAAGGTTGGGATACGCTGCTATGGGATCAACTAAAAACCCGACAGACGTCCGCCGAGTCGCTGATGGATTATCAATTGTGGAATGCCTCCCCGGATATCGAGCAGGAAGTGGCCGACCTGTATGGCGCGCAATTGCGGCAGATGGGCTTGCCTTCGGTCGTCCTCGACGCCTACAACGCCTCGCACAAGACCGGCTGGTATGCGAGTTCTCTCCCCGCCCCCGATGACGCCTTGGCCCAAATGAACATCGAAGCCCAAATGGCCGGCAGCATCGAGGGAACCGTGCACGAGCGGCGCGAATTCACCATCACCGGAGCCGAACAGACGCCTCAATATGGCGTGCAAACCGGCGAAGGAACCGTGACGTGGGACGCGCCCGGTTTGGGGGTCCTGACCTTCGACGTTAACATCCGGCTGGATAAATTTGATGACCGGGGTCATGCCGTCGGTGGCACCGTGGTCGGGATCGACCCGGATAAGGGGTATACGGTGAACATGACTTTCCTGCCCGACGGTACCCGGAAAGGGGAAATCCTGCGCTACGGCAAACCGGTGGGCGAATTGAGCATGTCCGTGGATGAAGATAAATTCCAGAACTTTCTCGATGTTTCCACCAATCAAACCGAACCGCTGCCCAACCCGTAAGGGAACACGTATGGGCTTGTGCGATCGATCACACAAGCCCATACGATTTTTATATCGGCAAGTTACTGACTTCATCAAGAGAAGAGCGCGGATGCCCGCCCACAGTTTCAGACCCGCGGTCCACGAGGAACTCGCCGGCATGAAGAAAAAGCCGAAGGGGTTGTGTCCGGAATAATTTTTCTTAATGAGCCCGCCAAGAACATCCGAACGTCGGGGGATAAATCCCCTTCCTATTAACAGCGCCGGGTAAACCCGGCTTGAAAAGACCGGCTTTAGCCGGTCGTTGTTCATAGCGCGGGGCTTAAGCCCCCGCGAACATAGTGAATATCGATTACCGTGACCATAATGGGATGAAATAAATGGAAGCGAACCGCAAACATTGGAACCAACAACACGCCGTCCTTCAGCGGCTGTTGATGAAGGAAAAGAATCTCCGCAAGGCGCTTTCCGTTGCACTCTCTCAGCACGCCGCGGTGCATTCGGCGGGATTGCCCCCGCTTCCCCCGCTTTCCCCGCTTCGCGAGGACAGGCGCGAGGGCAGTTCGCCCCGGCCAAACCGTGCGGGCCGGGGTCGCGAGGACAAGCACGCGGGCGCGCACTGGTCGTTCCAGGATGAAGTGCTCGGCGCGCTCACCGAAGCGCAGATGCGTGCGATACCCAAGCGCGGACAATCCGTGGTGTGGAAAATCTGGCACAGCACCCGGGTGGAAGACGTCACCATGAACCTGTTGCTGGCAAGCTCGCCGCAGGTCCTCCTCAAAGGGAATTGGCCCTTGAAGCTTGGGATCGGCTTTGTGGACGTGGGCAACGACATGCCGGAAGCGGATTTAAAAAAGCTGAGTGAATCGATCAACTTAAAAGCCCTGCTGGCCTACCGGCTCGCGGTCGGGAAGCGCACCCGGAGCATCCTGCGCCGTTTGAAACCCGACGATCTTTGGGAGAAACCAGCGCCGGAACGGATCGATCGCATCGTCGCGGAACGCGCGGTGCGTGAAAAAGCACGCTGGCTTCTGAAATATTGGGGTGAAAATCCAAGCGCGAATCTGTTACTCATGCCTGCGACGCGCCACCCTTTTGTTCACTTCAACGAAATCAGCCGAATGATCCCCTCGCTCCGCAAATTGCGTACGGCAAAATAGAAACCAGCCGCAAAATTTACCCCTGCCGGCCTCCGGCCACCCTCCCCAACCTGGGGAGGATAGAGGAGGGGTCGCAACGCGAGGATTGGGGAGAAAACGCGCGACACGAAAATATTTCCCTTCGTTCTATTATTTCTATTCTCCACCGTTTGCTCTGTCAAATCTGCGATATGATTGAAACGAAAGCGGACCCCATCGTCCGCAAGGATCGACCATCCGGAGGACCCCATAAATAAATTCCGTCTGTTCGCTTTCAACTTCCTGCTGTTTGCGGGGTTCGCCCTCGCCTCGCCGTTCCTCGTGCTCTATTTCCAGAGCCTGGGGTTCAGCGGCACGGAAATCGGCTTGCTGGCCGGGATCGCGCCGCTGATCACCTTCTGCGGCGCGCCATTCTGGACCGGCCTGGCGGACGCCACCCGCCGCCACCGGCTGATCCTCACCCTGTGCATGATCGTCGGGATCGCGGGCTACATCATTTACCCTTTCCTGC
>JBEKDW010000085.1:0-8681 GCA_050014155.1 Anaerolineales bacterium | reverse complement strand
GATCCCGGCGAAGGTCCGCAAGCGTTCCCGGATTCCTGCCTGGCACGCGTGCGCCGGATCCGCGAACTGTTGGATGGACTGAATTCCATGGCCGAGCTGGAAGCGGAAGGGGGACTAGCGGCCGGCAACGCGTTCGCCGCGGCGGAGGCGGGGGCTAGTATTCTGGTCGCCGGCGACTCCGTTTTTAGAACCGGAACGCCAATCGCCGAAGCGGTGCATGTCTTGCGGGACGCCGCCGAAAAGATTCCATCCAAAGCCCCATGACATCCTCCCCGAATGACCGCTCTACTTCCCCCTTGGGCAAAACCCTTGCCGAACTTCTCGATTCCCTTGGAAAACTGGTGGAAAAATCCGCCAGCGGCCGAAGCATCGAAAATCTGCTGCCGGATTTGCTCGAAGCCGCCATAAAATTCAGCGGCATGACTTCGGCGGCAATCTACCTGACCGGCGACGCCGGGGAGGTGCTGCACTTGATGGCGGAAAAGGGAGAGGAATCACAAACGGAGGAGCGGCGCCCGCGGCTGCTCGTCGGAGAAGCCGCCACCGGACGGGCATATCAATCCCGGAAAATGATCCTGGTGGAAAACGATGCTGATGAGTCGGTCCTGGGGGAGCAGATCCGCCAACTCGGGATGAAATCCCAGATCAGCCTGCCGTTGATTTCCGGCGGCCAGATCCTTGGTGTGCTCGACCTGAACGACAAGGAGCCGCACCGGTTCACGGAGGAAGAGACGGCTTGGCTGCAGTCGTTTGCCGGTCACATCGCCGTTCTGCTTTTCGGATCCCGGCTGTTCGTACAATCCCAGGCCGCCAACATTCAGTTGACCCGGCTTTACGACTTCGGCGGCCGGATCATCGCCGCCACGACCTTCTCCCAGGCGCTGGAACTCACGGCGCAATTTGCCCTGATGGCCACTACGGCCCATTCGGCGATCGTGTATCTGATCGATCCGGAAGGGCACGTCACGCTCAATTACGGCGTCGACAACGCCAGCCAGGAAATCACCGGAGAAGTGTCTCCCCGCCCGGAAGGATTGATCCGCGAGATCTGCACCAGCGGGGTGCCGAAGGTTCTCTCGGCCGACGACGTCGGATCCCAGGCGGAGAATGAATTGCTCCGCTCCAAGGGAATCGTCACGCTGGTGGGTTTGCCGCTGAAGATCCGCACGCAGGCGATCGGCGTGCTTTTTGTCCGCTATTCCTTGCCGCACACCTTCTCCCAGGCGGAACTGGACGGGTTGACGCTGTACGCGGTCCAAGCGGCCGGAACCATCGAACGCCTTCGGTTGCTTGAGGAAAGCCGGCAGCGCGAATCGGATCTGCGCATGATCATCGACATGGCCCGGGTGGTCACCTCCACGCTCGACCTGGAGGAACTGCTGCAGCAGATCGCCGTCCTGCTGGTTTGGACCGCGCGCATGGACGCCTGCGTCCTTGCTTCCGTCGACATGGAACACAATCAGGTGCGGACCCTGGCCGCGTATTCGGCCTTCGGGGAAAGGGCTGACCGCGAATTCGGAAGCGGATATTCGCTGGTCGATTTCCCGGCTACGGCCCAGGTGCTCAAGGGGAGTGACCCGATGCTGCTGCGTTTGGACGATCCGGAAATCCACACCAGCGAGGCGGCCATCCTGCGCCATCTGCATTACGGCGCCGTGCTGATCATTCCGCTCTGGGCGGGCGGCAAACCGTTGGGCCTGGTCAAACTCTATTGCCGGCAGAACGACCGGACCTTCTCGGCCATGGAACTCCAGCGACTGCGGGTGCCCGCCGAACAGGCGGCGCTGGCGCTGGTCAACGCCCGGCTCTATGAGAGCGAACGGCAGCAGAGAATTCTGGCCGAGACGCTGCGCGACATCGGGTTGGTCCTTTCCGGATCGCTGCGGGCGGGTACCATCCTCGACACCCTCCTGGAGCAGATCGGGCGCGTGGTGCCGTTCGACAGCGCCAACGTTATGCTGCTGCAGGGCGACCGGGTGCGCGTGGCCTCCCACCGCGGATACGAACGGTTCGGGCTGTCAGAATGGATCTCGCGGCTGGACCTGCCCATCGAGCGGCTGACCGGAATTCAACACATGGCTCAAACCCGCCATCCGTACTTCATTCCCGACGTCCAGGCGGATCCGTCGTGGCAATCGGTCGGCCCGACTTGGCACGTGGGGTCGTGGGTGGGGGCGCCCTTGGTGACCGGCGACCAGCTTTTGGGCTTCCTTTCGATGGACAAATCAGAGCGCGGATATTATTCGGCCGAACACGCCAACCGCCTGGAAAGCCTGGCAGGCCACGCTGCTTTGGCACTCCTCAACGCGCTCACCTTCGGCGAGGTGGAACAGGCGTCGATTACCGATTTCGTTACCGGAATTTACAACCGGCGCTACTTCCACGAACAGCTGCAATTGGAAATCGACCGCGCCCGCCGGATCGGATACCCGGTCTCGCTCCTGATTTTCGACATCGATCATTTCAAACTGGTCAACGACAACTACGGCCACCCGATCGGCGACCGGGTGCTGCAGATGGTCGCCCGGCGGATCAAGGACGAACTGCGCGCGGTCGACATTCTGGCGCGCTACGGCGGCGAGGAGTTCGCCGTGATCCTGCCCGGCACCCCCGGCAGTTCGCTGGCCGGCGTGGGGGAGCGCCTGCGGCAGGTGATCGCCATGCGGTCCTTCCCCGTGGATGACAAATCGATTTCGATTACCGTCTCGGCGGGAGGAGCAACTTTCCCGGACGACGCCAACGACGTGCACAGCCTGGTGGACGAAGCCGACCGCTGGCTATACGATGCCAAAGAGACCGGCCGCAACCGCACGCGGGTGCCCGAACCGATGGCCTGGCCGTATACCGAACCCACGGATCCCCCGAAAGAGAAAAAAGAAACTCGCAAACATAAACCGAAAAAGTGATGGATCGATTCGCACAAAAAACGCCGCGGATTTTCCCGCGGTGTTTTTTGTATTTTTAGCAGGCTACGGAAGAATAAAATAGATGTCATTGCGAGGAGCGAAGCGACGAAGCAATCTGGGGTTTCCGGTGAGAAAAAATGAGATTGCTTCGCTCCCTTCGGTCGCTCGCAATGACACCCACTCATTTTTAATCCGTAGATTATTTATTATTCAGTATGAGGATCACCGTTCGTCGCGGGTGGGCTGATAGTTCGGCGCTTCCTTGGTGATCATCACATCGTGCGGGTGGCTCTCTATCAGCCCGGCATTGGAAATCTGCACCAGGCGGGTTTTCTCCTGCAGATCGGCGATCGAAGCGGCGCCGGCGTAACCCATTCCCGAGCGCAGCCCGCCGACGAGTTGATACACGTAATCCGAGAGCTGCCCCTTGTAGGCCACGATGCCCTCGATCCCCTCGGGCACCAGTTTGCCGCTGCCGGTCCCCTGCGCGGTGGCGTACCGGTCGCGCCCGTACCCCTGCATCGCTCCCAGGGATCCCATCCCGCGATGCTCTTTGAAGCGGCGGCCTTCGTACAGGACCATCTCTCCCGGCGATTCGTCCAACCCGGCCAGCAATGCTCCCAGCATCACCACGCTTGCCCCGGCGGCGAGGGCTTTCACGATATCGCCGCTGTACTTTATCCCGCCGTCGGCGATGATCGGGATCCCCTTCGGACGCGCCGCCTTGGCGCAAAGATAAATGGCGGTCATTTGCGGCATACCCGCGCCGGCGATCACGCGGGTGGTGCAAATCGATCCGGCGCCGACTCCGACCTTGACCGCATCGGCACCCGCGGCGATCAGCGCTTCCGTGCCTTCGGTGGTGACGACGTTGCCGGCCGCGACCGGAAGCTTCGGCCATTTCTTTTTCAAACGGGCGATGGCTTGAAGCACGCCCTCGGAATGGCCGTGCGCCGTGTCGATCGCGACCAGATCGACCCCGGCCTCGACCAATCCTCCCACGCGGGTTTCCAGATCCGCGCCCACGCCGACTGCGGCGCCGACCAGCAGCCGTCCCTGGGAATCGATCGCGGCGACGGGAAAGTCCATCTTCTTCTGGATGTCCTTGACGGTGATCAGTCCTTTAAGCCGCCCGGCCGAATCCACCAGGGGGAGTTTCTCGATCCGGTTCTTTTGAAGGATGCTTTTAGCCTGCTCGAGTGTGGTGCCAACCGGGGCGGTGACCAGCTTGTCCTTGGTCATGAACTCGCTCACCGGTTTGTTGAAATCGCCGGGCTGGAGAAAGCGGATATCCCGGTTGGTAAGGATCCCGACCAGTTTGCCGCCGCTGCCGGGTTCGGTGATGGGGATGCCGCTGATGTGGAATTTACCCATCAGGTCTTCCGCTTCGCGAAGCGTGGCCGTGGGGCTGAGTGTGACCGGATCCGTGATCATCCCGGATTCGGAACGCTTCACCTGTTCAACAAAAACCGCCTGCGCCTCCGGGGAAAGGTTGCGGTGGATGATCCCGATCCCGCCTTCGCGGGCCAAAGCGATGGCCATGCGCCCCTCGGTCACGGTGTCCATGGCCGCCGAGACGATCGGGATATTCAGGGTGATCCCGCGGGTCAGGCGGGCGCGGATGTCGGTCTGATCCGGCAGCACCGAGGTGTAGCCGGGGACGATCAGCAGATCGTCGAAGGTGAGCGCTTCGTGGGATTGGAAGAGTTCCTCGTTCATGGGCCTCCTGAAAAAATACCGAGTCTAGTGCCGGAAGTGCCGCACGCCGGTAACGACCATCGCAATCCCCGCCGCGTCGGCGGCGGCGATGCTTTCGGAATCGCGCACCGATCCGCCGGGATGCACGGCGGCGGTGATCCCCGCTTCCGCGGCCACTTGGACCGAATCCGGGAACGGGAAGAAAGCGTCGGAAGCCATCACCGCGCCCTGGGATTTTTCGCCGGCGCGCTGGGCCGCGATACGGACGCAATCCACGCGGTTCGGCTGCCCGCCGCCGATCCCGACGGTGGCTTCGCCTTGCGCGAACACGATCGCGTTGGAACGGACGAACTGGCAGGCCTTCCAGGCGAACCGCAGGCCGGTCCATTCCTCTGGAGTGGGCGCGCGCTTGGATACAACTTTCCATTCCGGAGTTCCGGGCGGATCGCCGAAGTCGGAATCCTCCATCAACACTCCGCGGGTCACCGAGCGGAATTCAAATTTCGGTTCGATGATCGCGTCCGGCATCTCCAGCAGGCGGCAGTTCTTCCGTTTGGCGAGCCGGTCGCGCGCCCCTGGTGTGAACCCCGGCGCCGCGATGCATTCGATGAAAAGATCCCCCGTGGCCTTGACCATCGCTTCGTCGACGGCGCGGTTCGCTGCGAGCACTCCGCCGTAGGCGGATACCGGATCGGAATCGAGCGCGGCCTGGAAAGCCTCGGAGAGCGCGTCGGCGCTGGCGATCCCGCACGGGGAAACTTGTTTGACGATCACCACGGTCGGACGCTGGAAGCTGGTGACGGCCCGCCAGGCGACGTCCAGATCCAAAAGGTTGGTATAGGAAAGTTCCTTGCCCTGCAGCACCTTTCCCCCCAGCGGCCCGGCGCCGGGCTTGTAGTTATACAGCGCGGCGGATTGATGCGGATTTTCCCCGTAGCGCAATTTCTGCTGTGGGTACGCGACGACTCGGAAGGGTGCATCCGCGCCGCTGAGATAGGCTTGGATCGCGGCGTCATAAGAGGCGGTGGATGCGAACCCCTTGATCGCCAGCCGTTTGCGAGTCGCCTCGCCCACACCTCCGGCGCGCAGCTCCGCCAGCACCGCCGGATAGTCAGCCGGATCGCAGCACAGCGTCACCCGCTGGTGATTCTTGGCCGCCGCGCGGATCAGAGTCACGCCGCCGATGTCGATGTTTTCGATCGCTTCCTCGAGCGTGACGCCCGGCTTGGCAACCGTTTGCTCGAACGGATACAAATTCACCGCCACCAGATCGATGTAATCCCAGCCGAGCTTCTTCAGTTCGGCCAGGTCGGCTTCGGTGGAGCGCGCCAGGAGCCCGCCGTGCACCGCCGGGTGCAGCGTCTTCACCCTTCCGCCGAGGATTTCCGGGGAACCGGTGTAGTCGGCCACCTCGGTGACGGGAAGTTTGTTTTCGCGCAGGAGTTTGGCGGTCCCACCGGAGGCGATCAGCGTCCAGCCGAGTGATTGCAGGCCGCGCGCAAATTCGAGCAACCCGGTTTTATCATGAACGGAGAGAATCGCTTTTGGCATGAAGATCCTTCCTTCGCAGTGTTTTGAAAAAATATTTCCGGCGGGATGCTTCCCGCGGTCAGCCGCTGGTAATCGCTTTTCGAATCGCGTCCACCAGCAAGCGGTGTTCGATGCTGTGGATTCTCATTTCCAGAGTTTCCAGCGTGTCGTCGCGGTTGATCGGCACTTCCTCTTGCGCCAACACCGGGCCGGAATCGACCCCTTCGTCCGGAACCAAGTGCACCATCACGCCCGTGGCGAGGATTTCGCCGCGCCCGAATGCCTCGAAGGCGCGTTCGATCGCGTGCGTGCCGGGAAACGTTCCCGGAAGTGCGGGATGCAGGTTGATCACCCGGTTCGGAAAGCGGTTTAGAAAATTGGAAGAGAGCACGCGCATCCAGCCTGCCAGGATCACCCAATCCGCCTTGTAGTATGCGACCACATCCGCCAGAAGCGAATCATACTCCCGACGGTCCTGCTCCTTCGCTTTCGGCTGCACGACGGCCGGCAACCCGGCGCGCCGGGCCCGCTCGAGTCCGAAGGCATCGTCCTTATTGGAGATCACCGCCGTGACGCGCGCCGGCAAGGACTCCGATGCGCAGGCGTCAAGAATTGCCTGCAGGTTGGTTCCGTTTCCGGAAATCAGAACAACCAGATTTGGTTTCTCCGCCATAGCATTCCTTGGGCCGATGTTAATCACTTCGCCCCGGATTGCCGGGGCATCGGCGAGACAACCTAATGATGGAACAAACGGATTCCCGAAAAGACCATCAGCATGCCATATTCGTCGCAGGCCTGGATGACGGCGTCGTCCCGGTTGGAGCCGCCGGGCTGCAGGACGTACTGCACGCCGCTTTGGGATGCGCGGTCGATGGAATCGCGGAAGGGGAAGAAAGCGTCCGAACCGAGCACGACGCCTTTCATACCGTTAAGCCAGGAGCGTTTCTCTTCCGGAGGGATCGGACGCGGCATCTCGGCGAAAATCGTATCCCATCCGGCCCGTTCGCTCGGCGTGACGTCGTCGCGCAGGAATTGGTCGATGGCATTATCCCGGTCGGGGCGCGCGATCCCTTGGCGGAATTTCAGCCCGAGCACGGCCGGGTGCTGCCGCAGCCGCCATAGATCCGCTTTGACGCCTGCCAACCGCGTGCAGTGAATGCGCGATTGCTGGCCGGCACCGACGCCGATCACCTGCCCGTCCAGCGCGAAGCAAACGGAGTTGGACTGCGTGTATTTGAGCGCGATCCAGGCGACCATCATATCCCGGACAGCCGTCTCCGGCAGGTCCTTTTTCTTGGTGACGATATTTTCAAAATCCGCGCGACTTACCGGCCGGTCGTTGCGGTGCTGCTCCAGGGTGATGCCGAACACCTCGCGGCTCTCCATCGGCTCCGGTTTATAAACGGGGTCGATCTGCACCACGACGTACTTCCCCTTTTTCTTGCCCTTCAGAATTTCGAGCGCCGCCGGTTCGTAGGCGGGGGCAATGATCCCGTCGGAAACCTCGCGTTGGATCAGCTTTGCCGTGGAGAGATCGACCGGATCGGAGAGGGCGATCCAATCCCCGAAGGAGGACATGCGGTCGACGCCGCGGGCGCGGGCATAGGCGGCGGCCAGCGGCGAGAGCTCGAGATCATCCACGAAATACGCCTTGCGGAGCGCGTCCGGGAGAGGGATGCCGACCGCGGCACCCGACGGGCTGACGTGCTTGAACGACGCCGCCGCGGGAAGACCGGATGCTTGTTTCAGTTCACTGACCAGCTGCCAGGAATTGAGCGCGTCTAGCAGGTTGATATAACCGGGCGCGCTGTTGATCACCTGAAGCGGAAGATCGCCATTTTTCATATGCGCCCGCGCCGGAGTCTGGTTTGGATTAGCGCCGTAGCGCAAAGCAATTTCTTTCGTCATCTTTTCTCCTCGTCAGTCCACAATAACTTTATGCTCGCCGGCAGTCAGTTCGCCGACCACCCAAGTTTCTTCCGGAATCGACCGCCGGACTTCGTCCGCGTCTTCGCGGGCGACCACCGCCAGCATGCCGATGCCCATGTTGAATACCCGGTACATCTCCTTGGGATTCACTTCCCCCAGGCGTTGGATGAGTACGAAGAGCGGGGGGACGGGCCAGGATCCGATGTGAACCTCGGCGCCAATTCCTTCCGGGAAAACCCTCGGGGGATTTTCGATCCACCCGCCGCCGGTGAGGTGGGCCAGCGCTTTGACGGGCGAATTTTCGCGCGCCAGTAGCGGTCCAAAGACGGGCAGGTAGGACCGGTGCGGGGCGAGCAATGCTTCACCGAGCGGAACGCCGAGCTCGGGAAACACCGTCTCGAGCGGCGTGCCGCTGAATATTTTACGGATGAGCGAATAGCCGTTGGTATGCGGGCCCGTGGAGCGGATGCCGATGAGCACGTCGCCGGGGCGGAGCGTGGCGCGGGGCAGGATGCGCCCGCGGTCGACCGCGCCGACGATCGTTCCAGCCACGTCGAACTGACCAGGCAGGTAGACTCCTGGCATCTCGGCCGTCTCGCCGCCGATCAGGGCGCAACC